>DAOVIK010000115.1 GCA_030673735.1 Anaerolineae bacterium | reverse complement strand
GGCGAGTACTATGCCCTGCTTGTGATCACGGTTATGGGCATGAACCTGATGGCCTCGGCTGCTGACCTGGTTATGCTCTACTTGGCAATCGAGACCACCTCGATTCCGCTCTATGTGCTGGCTGGATTCCTCAAGAGCGATGACAAGTCGACCGAATCTGGTCTGAAGTACTTTCTGTTTGGCGCTATGGCCTCGACCGTGATGCTGTATGGTTTCAGCTTGATCTATGGTTTCTCTGGAGAGACCACTCTGTACTCGCTGGCAGCCAGCGTTCAAGCGCAGCAGATCTCACCCTGGTTGATCGGCGGTGCGGCGCTGCTGGTGATCGTCGGCTTCGCCTTCAAGATTTCCGCCGTGCCGTTCCATTTCTGGGCGCCGGACGTGTACGAGGGCGCCCCAACGCCGATCACGGCCTACATTTCGACAGCCTCCAAGGCCGCCGGATTTGCCGTCTTGGTGCGGGTCATGCTTGCCGTCTTCCCCGCCGTTGAAGCCTATTGGTCGGCAATTCTGTCGGCGATGGCGGTGGTGACGATGACATTGGGGAACCTGCTGGCGCTGGCGCAGACCAATATCAAGCGACTGTTGGCGTACTCATCGATCGCCCACGCCGGCTACATCCTTATCGGCGTGGTGGCGATCAGTCGGTTAGGTGTGGCCAGTGTGTTGCTCTACCTGATTGCCTACGTGCTCACGAACATGGTGGCCTTCGCTGTGGTGATCCTGTGTGCACGCTCGGCAGGATCTGAGGAAAGCTCGGACTATGCGGGATTGAGCCGCCGATCACCCTGGTTGGCCTTGAGCTTGCTCGTAGCGTTTCTTTCCCTGTCTGGGATGCCTCCGTTTGCCGGCTTTATTGCGAAAGTATATGTCTTTGCCGCCGCGGTGCAGAGCGGATTGATTTGGTTAGCCGTCGTGGGGGTGATCAATGCTACCGTTGGCCTGTACTACTATCTCACCGTACTGAAAGTGGTATATCTGTATCGCTCTGAGGATGAGGATAAACGCATCGCGGTTCCGGGTGCGCATGCCTTTGCGCTGATAAGCTGCGTCATCGCGGTGCTGGTCATTGGAGTGTTGAGTGGTCCGTGGCTTGATTGGATGCTGAATGCAGCTTCAAGCTGGTTCTAGCCTGCTGAGCCGCGTGCGAGGCATCGAGTTGGTGCCGCGTTTCCTTTGTGATACAATTCGCCAGCCATGATCCCGAATGGCCGATCGCCTGAGAAAGCAGGAGCGGAGCGGGCGCTCATGATTACCATGGCTGGCGTCGTCGGCCAGGTTGGTTGCCTGACGCTGGCCATCATCGCGGCTGCCCTCTTTGGCGGGCTTTGGCTGGACTCCCAGTTCGATACCAAGCCCCTTTTTGCGCTTGTGCTAGTGCTGGCCAGCGTTCCACTCACGCTGTACTTGATGTTCCGAGTGGTACTCAGTTTGGCGCCCAAAATCCAGCTAAGCGTTGATAAGGCAGTAGAGAAATCTGACGAGGAGAAAACCGAAGTTGGCGAAAAGCGAACAGAAACCAAAGAGACGTAGATTCGGTTTCCATCGTTGGCTCATCATACTCTTGATCGTCGTCAACATCCTCCTTGTGAGGGTATACTCGCCGATCTTGCCGCATATCCAGGTGCCGGCGGAGAATGTGGCTGGACCGTTCAATGTGCCCTTGCTCGGTGAGCTATACCTGACCAATACGCTCGTGGCCACCTTCATCGGAGCGCTGCTCCTGATACTGGTGGCCTTTTCGGTGCGCAGAGGCTTGAAGAAGGACGGCATGATCCTCACCGGCTTGGCAGGCATCGTCGAGGTCATGATGGAGGCTCTCTACAACCTGACCGAATCAACGGCCGGAAAGCACGCGCGCCGCATCTTTCCCTGGGTAGCCACCATCGTGCTCGTGGTTCTGCTGGCCAACTGGATGGAATTGATTCCGGGTGTGGACAGCATCGGCTGGCTGCATGAGGTGGACGGAGAAGTGGAAGGCTACGCTAGGGAAACGCTGTTCGAGATTGGCAATGTACCTGTGAGCACCATCGTGAGGGATGCTGCCGAAGCGAGCGGCGACCACGGCGAAGGTCCTCAATACCACGTGATTCCTTTCGTGCGCGTGGCATCGACGGATTTGAATTTCACCGTGGCGATTGCTCTGGTTTCCGTGCTCGTGACGCAGGTGATCGGCGTGCGCGCTCAGGGATTGGGATATTTCAAGAAGTTCATCAATTTCGGCGGGGCTGTCAGGATGTGGGTTCTTGAGCGGCTGGGTCCGTTTGACTTCATCATGCCGCTGTTGGACATCTTTGTGGGTATGCTCGAGGGAATTGCGGAATTCGCCAAGATCCTCTCGTTCTCATTCCGACTTTTCGGCAATATCTTTGCCGGCTCGGTCTTGCTCTTCGTGCTCGGCTCGATGATACCGGTCTTCCTTCAAACGGGCATCGGGCTTTTCGAGTTGTTTGTTGGCGCGATCCAGGCATTGGTATTCGGCATGTTGACCATGGTCTTCATGTCCATGGCAACGCAATCTCACGATGAACATGAGGGGGAGGGCGCTTCCGCGCACTGATAGCCATCCTCGGAGCCTCTCTTCGAGATTCGACGCCAGGCTCCGAAGTACGGAGGAAACTTATCACATGACAGCAGAAGTCGCACAGATTCTTGTTCAAGGACTGAAATACCTGGGGGCGGGACTTGCCATGGTCGGCACCTTGGGTGCAGGGCTTGGCATCGGCATTTTGGGCAGCGGCGCGGTGCAGGGCATCGCTCGCAACCCGGACGCCGCTGGCGCCATCCAGATCAACATGATCCTGGCGATCGCCTTCGCCGAAGCGGTGGCGATCTACGCTCTGGTTGTGGCGATGCTACTCTTGTTCGTGGGCTAGTCCCTAGCATCCGGGAGGAGGATTACCTTGGAAGGTTTAGGAATCAACCTGGGCTATGTGATAGTCCAGATCGTCACTTTTCTCGCCATGGTGATCATTCTGCGCGCGTGGGTGTTCAAGCCGTTGCTCGATATGCTCGAGCGCCGGCGCAAGACCATTGCCCAGGGATTAGAGGATGCGCGCGTGGCGTCTGATGCGCGAGCGAATGCTGAGAAGGATGCCCAGGAGATCATTGCCAAAGCCCAGCAGGAAGCCAACGCCAAGGTGCAGGAAGCCTCCGAAAGGGCCGAACAGGCTGGACGTGAGATCCAGGCAGCAGCGGAAGCGGATGCAGTCGACGTGCGCGAGGCCGCCAAGCTCGAGGCCGAGCAGTCGAAAAAGAGCATCTTAGGAGAACTGCGGGGGCAGGTCGCGGTCTTGGCGATTGCCGCCGCACAGAAGATCATTGGCGATACGTTGGACGAGAAACGTCAGCATGAACTCATCGAGGAGTTCTTCAGCGGCATAGAGCGTGGGAAGGTGGTATTGCTCGAGGCTGAGGAAGAGTTGCCGGGCGGAAGCGCAGAAGTGATCAGCGCATTGCCTCTCACCAAAAAGGAGCAGGCGATCGTCAAGAAGGATGTCCTCAGCAAGATGGGAGGCAGTGCTTCTGTCGGCTTCCGCGTGGATCCGGATATTCTCGGCGGGATGGTCATCCGAGTAGGTGACAAGGTGCTCGACGGATCCGTTGCCGCCAAACTGGAGGGGCTGCGCCAGAGCATACGCTGACCCTGGGACCACAGCGAGATTACGGCGCGTATCGCTGATCCGGGGAGCGCTTCTAACCATGCGTTTGAAGCACTTACTACCCGATTCGAAGGCTGTACAAGACGGCGGTTGGGCTGACCTTGAGGTCACGGCCTTAACCGCCGATTCGCGTTTCGTCGAACCAGGAGCGCTCTTCATCGCTCTGCGCGGCACGACGCAAGACGGGCACCAGTTCCTTGGGGACGCGGTTCGCCGCGGCGCAGCATGCGCTGTCGGCGAGGTTCCCGATCCCGGATTGGATATCCCGTACATTCAAGTTTCCGATTCGCGGCATGCCTTGGCCCAGATCGCCGCGGCTTGGAATGGCTTTCCTGCACGCAGCCTGGTGATGATCGGGGTTACAGGCACAGATGGTAAAACCACGACCTGTAATCTGATCCATCGGATTCTGCTTGAGGCGGGTATTCGCGCCGGCATGATCACCTCCGTGAACGCGGTTCTGGGAGATCAGTCGCGCGATACGGGATTCCATGTCACCACGCCCGATTCACTCGAGGTGCAATCCTACCTGGCGGAGATGGTGAGCGCCGGCCTGACGCATTGCGTACTGGAAGCCACGTCCCATGGCTTGGCCCAGCAGCGCGTGGGGGCATGCGAATTCGATATCGGCGTGGTCACAAACATCACGCACGAGCACCTGGACTATCACGGATCCTATGAAGCCTATCGAGAGGCTAAAGGATTGCTCTTCTCGGGTCTCTCCCACAGCGCTCCCAAATCTTCTCAGATCGAAAGGGCTTCCGTTCTCAACTACTATGACTCTTCTTATGCGTATCTGCAGGGTATCAGCGATGTGCGCCAATTCAGCTACGGCGTCAAGCCCGGCGCTGATCTCGTGGGTCGCCTCAAAGAGAGCAGTGCCGAGGGTATACGTTTCAGCGTGCGCTCGGAAGATTATGAACTCGAGCTGCAAAGCCCATTGATCGGCGAGTACAACATATCGAATTGCCTAGCGGCTTTCACGACAACGGTCGAGGCATTGGCTCTTGACCATCAATCTGCTGCCAGAGGGATTGAGGGCGTATCGTCCATTCCGGGGCGGATGGAGCGTATTGATCTGGGACAAGCCTTCACAGCGATTGTCGACTTTGCCCACACGCCGAACGCGCTGCTGCGTGCGCTGGAGACCGCGCGTACACTCACGGATGGTAAATTGATTGCCGTCTTTGGTTCAGCAGGTCTGCGGGATCGAGCCAAACGCCGCATGATGGCCGAAATATCCGCAAGGTTGGCTGATGTCAGTGTGCTTACTGCTGAGGATCCTCGCACTGAATCCCTGGAGGGGATCCTCGAGGAGATGGCAGAGGGGGTACGATCCGAAGGTGGGGTGGAAGGATCATCATTCTTGAGAGTGCCAGACCGCGGGGAGGCGTTGCGAGTAGCGGTGCGCATGGCCGCGCCGGGTGATCTGGTCATCACGTGCGGCAAAGGCCACGAGCAATCGATGTGCTTCGGGGAGGTTGAACACCCCTGGGATGATCGCACAGCCCTGAGAGCGGCGCTGTCGGAGCTGCTGAATATCGAAGGCCCATCCATGCCGCGGCTGCCGACGAGTACCTGATGGCGCCTCCCTCTTCCTAGCGACAGCTTTCCCCAAGTCAATTTCAACAAACGATGTTCTGATTTCACATCCTCTACTGAGAAGAAGGCGAGAGGGCTTTAGTATCATTGAAGCCCAGGGACTGTATTTTGCCTGTCAGTTATACTAGGGATACAGTCCGCATACTTCTTCGGATAATTGGCGCACCGTACATGTGGCGAGAGCCGGTGGGAGGGTAGGAGCATGGCAGAATCCAATGACAAGGACGCCCAAGAAACCATCGTTGCATTCCTAGATCTGGCTTCGTTCGAAGAAGGCGCCGCGTTCCGTGGAGGTTGTCTGGTGACAGACGCATCCACGCAGCCGATCGAGTTTCGTGTTAGCGGGACGGTACGTCCGACCAAGCTGCAGAAGATGCTCTACGGCGACACATTGCATGGGTACATATGCAGCGATTTGGTTGGATTGCCGATCATCGAGACGCTCGAGGCCAAGCCGGCAGTGGTAATGGTGCGTGATGCAGCGTTCCTTAGCTTGCGCCCCAGGATCGGCATCCCCATGTTGTGCATTCTAAGTCCGGTTGAGGGCGAGCCGATGTTCCAAGCGCATCCCGAATATGAACAAGAGGCTGATGAGAATAGCAATACACTGCCCAATGTCTTGCGGGAGCGCAATCTCATGGAGCCTTTCTCCCGTGTGCATAACGGGCTCGCGGAAGCACACAATCTAAAGATCGGCGAGTCGTAGAATCG
>DAOVIK010000111.1 GCA_030673735.1 Anaerolineae bacterium | reverse complement strand
TCACCCAGGAGGGTCATTACCGTTGGGGATCCAGGTAGGACAAGAATATAAGCAAGAGAGTCTGATAGTCGCGGAGGGCGACTTGATTCTCCTTTACACGGATGGAGTTATCGATGCCATCAACGATCGCTCGGAATTCTTCGGACTCTCCAGGCTTTCGGATGTTATGGGCCGATGCATCACGAAAAATGCGGATGAGGTGCTGGAGGAGGTTGAGGGTTCTGTAGATGCCTTTATGGGGGATACTCCGCAATTTGATGATCTAACAATGGTGGCGGTGAAATGTGGAAAGTGAGCCAATCGGAGGTCGATACCACTTAGACGCGAAATTCGTGCGAGGTAGCCGTGATATAGCGCATTGTCGCTTGGCGAAACTCCCCCTTCCGAACAACTAAACTACCGAGCTGCCCCCTAACAACTGATCCAGTTGTAGGATAGATGATGCAAAGCAAATGAGTCAGGAGAGCTGCAAAGCTCTTCTGACTCTGTCTAACCTCATAGGCGCATATTCGGAACAGGGACAACTAGGCTCCTCGGGTTGGACTCGAACCAACAACCCACCGGTTAACAGCCGGTTGCTCTGCCGATTGAGCTACCGAGGAAGGCGCACGGATTATAAACGCCGCTCGGGGGGTGCGTCAAGGAAGCGTCCTTGCTGGAGCTTCGCGGCGCGCTATAATGGTTCCATGACTTCGCAGCCCACTAACTTGGTTACTGCCAAAACCGGGCTATTTGAACGGCGCGCGGTGCGGATCACGATGCTGCTGCTCGCCGCGCTTGTCGTCGGCTTATGGTTGGCCTTTACGCCCAGTGGACTGCTTGGCAAGGCGGATGCGGTTGCCTTTGCGGTCTGTCATCGGATCGATGTTCGCAGCTTCCACATTGGTGAGCGCGCCATGCCGCTCTGCGCCCGCTGTACTGGCATGCACCTTGGTGCGCTGGTGACGACGTTGTTCTTCCTATTGCGCGGCCGGGGAAGAGCGGGGATGTATCCCTCGCGAGCCGTGGCCGTGACCCTGGGTCTTTTCGCTCTGGTCTGGGCCATTGATGGTGTCAATTCCTACGCAACTCTTTTCCCCGGCGCGCCGCACCTCTACGAGCCAAACAATCTACTGCGCTTGACGACCGGCATGTTGCTCGGCGTGGGCCTTGGAACGATCGTATACGCCACGTTCAATCAAAGCGTTTGGCGATCCTGGGATTCGGAACCTGCGTTGCGGTCGTTTGTCGATCTTGCGGTATTGCTGACGATCGAAGCGGTGGTTATTCTCCTGGTATTGAGCGAAAATGCCTTGTTGCTTTATCCCTTGGCGGTCGTTGGAAGCCTTGCTGTATTGGGCGTGCTCACGGCCGTTTACACGGTCATGATTCTGCTCTTTCTGAAGCGAGAGAACCA
The DNA here is from genome assembly GCA_030673735.1 of Anaerolineae bacterium. Lineage (GTDB taxonomy): Bacteria > Chloroflexota > Anaerolineae > Anaerolineales > E44-bin32 > W1033. The sequence goes on along the minus strand of DAOVIK010000111.1, from coordinate 4,720 downwards.
GGCCAGTTCATGGCGTGAGCTGGCGTTCCCCTTGCTGGGAGGATTTACGATCACTATCCTACAGATCGGCCTCATCAACCTGGGGCGCTACGTGCTCACCGGAAGCTGGTCCGGCATAGGGATATGAAAAGGAGAGACGGATGCCTGGATTGAACGGCGTCTTAGCCGCCTTTGGGCTTTCCGCCAGCGCGGGATTGAACGCTTACGTTCCGCTGCTGATCGTTGCGCTGATGGCGCGCTTCACAGACTGGATCGAGCTAGCATCCCCCTGGGATACGCTGATCAACGGCTGGGTGATCGGGGTCATCGTGCTACTGGGCTTGGTTGAGTTCTTCGCCGATAAGATACCGGCGATCAACCACATCAACGACGCGGTGCAGACCTTTATTCGCCCGGTCGCGGGCGCGATCCTGTTTGCCGCCAGCGCCCAGGTCGTTGTGGACATTCATCCGGTGGTGGCGATGATTGCGGGATTGATCGTAGCCGGAGGCGTTCACGTAACCAAATCTGTTGCCGTGCGTCCAGCGGTGACGGGCGCAACGGGGGGATCGGGCAATGTGGTGGTAAGCGTTGTAGAAGATGTGGCGGCTACGCTCCTCTCGATCCTGGCTGTGGTCTTGCCGGTGGTCATCGCGGCGTTCATCATCATCTTCACGGCGTTTGTGGTTTGGTGGCTCTGGCGCAGGGCCAACAAGCTCCGCGAAGCATAGGCAGCAAAAACCGAAGAGTCGGGGTATGCTATTGGGGGATTGAATTCGAGGGCTCCTCAGGAGTTGACACAGGATCATCGGGAGCCCTTTGGGACTGTGAATGAATAGGCTGATCATTGCCCTAGGCTCAAGACGAGGAGGATTCACGCATGGCAGAATACGGCGAAGGACTTGTACCTGAGGAGAAGCCAAGGAGGCGCCGAACTTGGCTCACCATCGTTATCGTGCTTGTGGTGCTGTGCTGCATCATTGTGGTTTGCGGAGGTGGTGGCTACGCGCTTTGGGAATACGGGGATCAAATCCTTGAATACCTCTCGGACTTCATTGGGGGTTTCTAGCACTCGGCGCTGAGGCGCGCGGCCGATATACCTGATAGGATTTGCTTGCCCTCAAGTTTTAGGCTATCTCGAGGCGAGGTGGGTTCGGATCATTGATCCGAAAGCTGCTTCTTCAAGTCCTTAAACGGACCACTACTACGAACTACCAATGTCTGCAGCTCGGTGATGGCATCGAGCGCGCGTTGACGCTCTTCAAGTGAGAGGTCAAGTTCCGCGAATTGCTCCTCGTCCAGCACTTGCCATGTTCCGTTGGGGAGCACCAGCAGATCCAACGCTAGATCTTCGGCATACACGTGCCCGTCCTCGATGCAGGCCGGGCGCGTGACGTTGCAGTACCATCCTTTGAGATGGCCGCTATCGACATCGTATACCGCGAATACGTTGTACCAGCGGTCGGAAAAGAAGGTCTCCACAAACCGGTCACCACGGCGCAAAGTAAGCCCGTGAAAATCCTGATCCTCACGATCATATCGCGCCTCGAGGGTGATACTAGTCTCGGCCTTTTCAATAACCTGCCCGGAATAGCTCCAGACTTCCTTCCCCTTCTCATCAAGCTTGTGCACAACGATCTTGTCGCTCATTGCAGGACCTGTATGGCTGTGCTTGGATCGAAGCTCAGGACGGTGGTGTGCCCTTGCTCGGGCAGGTCAACGTCGGAAAGGAATTCGAACGTCAGGCGCGTTCCGTTGACCTCGAAGACTGCCCTGCAGATCGTGCCTCGGAAGGAGTGTTCGAGAAGACGGGCTTCGAATTTGAGCTTGCCCTTTTCATCCAAGCGCGCTGAATTAGGACGAATGAGCACGGTGACATCGCCTTCAAATTGACCGCTGACGCTAAACGCACCGAGGTCAGTCTCGATCGTTGTCCGGCCTCCCTCGGGCCGAGCCGTACCCGGCAGTAGGTTTTCCAGCCCCAGGAAGCGTGCCACGAAAATTGAAGCGGGTTGGGCATATACGGCTTGCGGCGTCCCTGTTTGTACGACCTTGCCTTCGTTCATGATCACCACTCGGTCAGCGACCGCGAATGCTTCTTCTTGGTCGTGTGTGACATAGATCGCGGTCTGATCCACGCGGCGCAGGATCTCTCCCAGTTCGAGCAGCAGTCTTTCACGCAGCGTGCGATCCAAAGAGCCCAGAGGTTCATCGAGCATCAACATCTTGGGGCGAGGCGCGAGAGAACGCGCGAGTGCAACGCGTTGCTGCTCTCCACCCGAGAGCGTGTTTACGTCGCGTTCTTCAAATCCCCGCAGCCCTACCAGATCAAGCACCTCCTCGAGCCTGGTCTTAATAGCCTGCCCACTCATCTTGGCCATTCGCAGTCCGAAGGCGACATTGTCGAAGACGTTCATGTGCGGGAACAGGGCGTAGTCCTGAAACATCAGTCCGAAGCCGCGCAAATGCGGTGCGACTCCCTGCAGCGTCTCTCCGTTCCAGTACACAATCCCAGAATCAGGAATCTCCAAACCTGCGATAACCGCCAGCAAGGTGGACTTGCCACAACCGCTTGGACCCAGTACGGCAACGATCTCACCATGGGAGACCTCGAAGGAGACGTCTTCCAAGGCGAGGGTTTCGCCGAAGGATTTGGTTACCTGCTCTACACGCAGCCCCATAGTTGCTGGACCTCACACAAAGCGATCATATGCGGTTATCTTCCGAATCGTTGAGTATCTCAAAACTCACCCACGTCGGCGATGCGGAAGCGCTCGATGGCCAGCATGCCGCCCCCGCAGACGAGCATCAAGATTGTACTCAAAGCTAGAGCTTGGCCATAGTTGATGGCACCTGGCTGTGATATGAAGCGGTAAATCATTACGGGCACGGTGGGGTATTCAGGCCGATAAATCACCGCCGTCGCCCCGAACTCGCCCAAGGAAATGCTGAATGCGAAAGTGCCGGCCACCAACAATGCCCTTCCGACCAGGGGCAGATCAATGTGCCGCAAGACCATACGTGGAGAAGCACCCAAGACGGATGCGGCGTGTCTCAAGCGAGGCTGGATGCTGCGAAGGGCGGGTGTAAGGCTTCGCACGACAAACGGGAATGCCACCAATGTGTGCGCCAATGGGATTAGCAACGGCGAGGCGCGCAGGTCGAGAGGGGGCGTGTCCAGTGCGACGAGGAATCCCAGCCCAAGGGTCACGGCGGACGTTCCCAAGGGAAGCATCAGAAGCGGATCGAAAATCCGGCTGGAAAGCGCCTCGCGATCACGCGCCAATGCCCAGGATGCTGGGAGACCGAGCGCAAGCGCCAAGACGACGGTAGCCGCGGCAAAGCCCAGTGAGTTGCCAATGGCGATTGTGGGGGGAACATAGAAGAGTGACTGCCGCGGATTCACGGCAAGCTGGCGATAGAAATCCAGTGTAAATCCTTGGGACACTACTTGGCGCTGACCGCGCTCAGGCTGAAGGCGCATGAAGGAACGTGTGGCCAGCGCGGCAAGCGGAGCGATCAGCAAGACCAGTAGAACCGTGATGGTCAATGCGGCCATCAAACGCGAGCGCCTGTCGATCAACCGGCGCTGGGCGTAGGTGCGAGGCTTGAGGTGTAGTGGACGTGAGAGGCGCGCCGAGAGACGCGTATAGGCAACAGTCATGGCCAGGTTGCAGGCCAACTGAAGGACGGATAATGCAGCTGCCACGGGAAGATTAAAAAAGGGGATGGTTTGGTAGAAGATCTCCACTTCGAGCGTGGCGAAGCGCGGTCCTCCCAAGACTAAAATCACGCCGAACGAGGTGAAATCGAAGATGAACACCAGCAAGGCAGCGGTGATGATCGCGGGCATGAGCATGGGCAAGGTAATGTGACGCAGCGTTTGCCAGCGGTTGGCGCCCAGCACCTGTGCCGCTCCCGTGATGCGCGGATCCAAGTGCGACCAGAAATCCCCTACCATGCGCAGGACGATGGTGGTGTTGTAGAAGATATGCGCCAGCAAGATAGCGGTGAGGGTGTTGGAGATCCGGATTGGAGGAGCAGCAAGGTCGAAGAGTTCCATCAAGCCGACGTTCAACCATCCGTTGGGTCCGAGAAGCGCGTTGAAGGCCGCCGCGACCACGAGGGTTGGCAGCACGAACGGAATCCCCGTCAATGCTTGCAGCAAGGAGCGCCCGCGGAACTTGAAGCGCGCCAGGAGATAAGCACCCGGCAGGCCAACGATCAGCGTCAGCAGAGTGGAGAGGGCGGCCTGCCAGATGGTGAACCAGAGCACGCCTCTATGGGAGGCTGAACTCAGAACCTCGATGAATGGCGAAAGCACCCCACCTTCGGCGCGTGAAAAGCTCACGCGCAGGATGCTTGCCAGAGGATAGAAGAAGAACAGGAGTAGAAAGAGGATCGGGCCCAGCCAAAGCGCCAGCGGAAGCAGACCAGTCTTCCTGCCCTTGAGACCTGCGGATGCAGAATTGCCGCCCCTGACGGATGTCACCGCAGGACGGTCTCTGTCCAGGCTTGGATCCAGGCTTCCCGCTTGACGGCGATATCCGCCGGACTCACGAAGGCCGGATTTTCGGGGATCGCCAGATAGCTAACGAAGGTCGGGTCGAGCCGGGCTTGTGGGTTGACGGGGAACACAAACATCTGCAGCGGAAGATCTTCCTGGAAGGTGGTCGAGAGCATGAAGTCGATCCACTGCTCCGCCAACTCGCGATTCTCTGTCCCTCTAAGAATGCCAACG
>DAOVIK010000394.1 GCA_030673735.1 Anaerolineae bacterium | reverse complement strand
GCGAGCGAGAACGAACCTTTTCCATCGGTATGATACGACCCTCCTCAACTGTGAGAAAGGGGATAATACCGAGCATGTTTCCCAGGATCGCTTGGGAACGGTTGATCATTTGGTTGCGCTCTAGGTACATCAGATCTTCCAGGAAGATAACCAGGTACATGCGCTGGATCATCCCGCGCACAAGGCGTATCAAGGCATCCATATTCTCGCCTCTCGCCGCCCTTGCCGCGGCAGCTTCCACGATCAATCCCAATCCAACGGAGACCATGTTTGAATCGATCACCTGGATGTTCAGGCGGCCCATGAATTGCTCACTGGCCTGGATGGCATTGGCAACTGCATCACTTGCACTTGCCGAGGAATGAATGGATAGGATCTGATCGGTCGTGGCTTGAAGACGTTGATAGGTATCGCTTATCAATTCGACGCTGGGCGCAGCAACAATCGGCGCGGTGGTGGGGTTTTCGAAATGATGGCGAATGCTCTCAAGGTCGACGCTTCCACTCTCGTCGACCGGACCATTGGGACCATGAAAACTCAGAGGCACAACTTGGATATTCTTGCGCTTGGCACTGTTGGGATCTAGGAACTGCGCGCTGCTGTCGGTGACAATGTGAATCTGGCTCATAGCTACTCAACGGACAGGATGATCTGGTAATGAGGCTGCCCGCCTTGAACAACCTCCACATCCTTGCCGGAAAAGGTCTTTCGCACGTGGTCTGCCAGTTTCTCGGCATCGTCGGGGGACAGATCAGCTCCGACGTATAGGGTAATCAGTTCGGCATTGTCAGGTTGAGATTGGCGCAGAACGTCAAGCAGCGTCTTGCGCAGATCATCTCCGGCAGTTGCCAGGCGACCGTCGAGCAAGCCGATTACTTGACCCGCCTCTACCTTGACCCCATCGATTTCGACTGAGCGAGTTGCGGTTGTGAGTTCGCCCGTGCGAACGTCGCCCATGGCAGAGCTCATTGCGGTTGCGGCTTTATCTACAGCGGCAGTGGGATCAAGAGCGAGTATGGCGGCGATCCCTTGGGGAACCGAAACGGAAGGCACAACCGCAACCTTCTTCACAGAGATCTCTACGGCTTGGTTGGCCGCGAGCACTACATTCTTGTTATTCGGCAGGATGATCACATTGTTGCAGGGTAAATCCTCGAAGGCTGCCAGTATCTCCTTTGTGCTGGGATTCATGGTCTGTCCGCCTTCGACAATCGCTGCCGCGCCCAAGCTGGCGAACACTTTGGCAATGCCCATGCCCGGCGCCACAACCACGACCGCGGTATCTTCTGGCTGAACAGTGGCCAAATCAAGATCAGCAATGCTGATCTCTTGCTGACTCTGCACTTGCTCCATCAGGTTTTCGAGCGTGACCTTGGTGACCGTTCCAACCGAGCGCACAAACTCGACGGGTTTGTACTGCGTGTCATCGGGAACGTGGATGTGCATGCGGTACATCCCGTCTCCCTCTCCTAGTTGGATGGAAGTCCCCATTTCTTCCAGCCGTCCGTAAAAAGCTTGCAGCTCCAATCCATCATTGGGAATGAAGTCAACCACTACTTCCCAATCCTGTCCGGGCTCGATGACTTCAGTTGCACTTTCAATAGCGATCGCGCTGAGTGGTTTTACAACGGCTTGGGCTTGGTCCAACGGTTGTCTGTATACCGACATCAGCATTCCTTCGAATAAGATGATCAGTCCCTTGCCCCCGGCGTCAACCACGCCGGCCTCCTTGAGAACGGGGAGCAAATCGGGAGTGCGTTCCAGAGAGGCGTCGCCTTCCTCCACCACGGTCTCGAGGATCTGGAGTGATGAGGTGGCGCCGTTTTTCAGCGCGGCGTCTGCGGCTGCTGCGATATCCTTGGTGACCGTAAGTATCGTGCCCTCAACGGGACGGACCACACCCCTGTAGGCCGTGTCGCGCGCCTCAGCCAGGGCTTCGACGAAGCACTTGGCGTCCAAATTGGTCTTGTCGGTGAGGGCACGTGCGGCTCCACGCCAAATCTGAGACAGGATCACGCCTGAGTTGCCGCGCGCCCCCATCAG
>DAOVIK010000400.1 GCA_030673735.1 Anaerolineae bacterium | reverse complement strand
CAGCATGGCTCGAATGATCGAACTCTTATCGTCATGAATCCTGAGGTTCGAAGCATCGGTGTACATGCTAATGGCTTGGGCAAGACCCCTCAAATCGGGACTGTTATCGAGTCGGAGCGAGGAATCGAGCGGGACATGGTCGAACACTGGTTGAACGCTCTCGCGTACCGATTCGGGGATGACCGTCGATATCGAATATTGTGGCGGATCAGTCAACTTGAACCGTCCGCCATCAAATGTGACAAGAGGGCTCGGTTCGCCCACGGGGGGACCATAGGCACTGAAGCGTGTTCCCATGCGAGATGGTCCCTCGAGCAGCACGATGGACGTGAGCGCAATTGCAGCAGTCGACCCCGCGATCAGCATGACACGTAGGCCGCTCAGGATCGAGCGAAGCACGCCGCTGGTCGTCAACTGTGAGAGCCATCTTTCGCGGATCTTGTCCCACAGCGCAGACAGCCCGCGTGGGATGGCTCCGGCTCCACAAGCTGCGAGTACGGGTAGGAGCACAATCGTGGGCACGAGAGCCAGCGCATGGGTAGTTGTCCAAAGCCCACTCAAGGTACGAACGAGACCCGGCCACAATCCAGGCATCGCAGCGTAGACCGGGAAGAAGATAGCCAGTACCGTGAAGGAGATCCCCGTACCGCGCCTGCGCGCCAGGTAGATGCATCCCAGAATTCCCAAGAGCGTGACCGGGGGAGCAAATGTAAGACCTTGACTGAAGGCCGAGACCTCTGCCTCTTGGATCCCAAGCATCGCAGCAAGGTCCGTGTAGGGGATCTGGCTTGGGTCAATTCCCACCTGCCCAGAACGGTTCGCCAAGCTCATCGTTCGTAGGAAGGGAATCAGCCAGAAGGCAACCAAACCAAGGCCGGCAAGGAGTGGTGTCAGCGCAGATCGCACCGCCATAAGCATCCTGCTCACAAGCGATTTCCTGCCGGCAGTCGAAGCGGACTTGATCAGTGCGTAGAGCAAGATGGTCATGGCGAATACGAGGGCTGTTGCCCCATGTGTAAGGAACATGCAGGCGAATAAGACTGCCGCGCCAAGCAGCGCACCCTGGCGCGCGAAATCCCGTTGGCCACGGCGTCTCTTGAAGGAGCGCAAGATATAGAGATCGAAAAGCAGCAAGGCGAAGGGGAAGTACATCATGGAAACCGCCTGCGGGAACATCCCCATGTTGGTGAGCCAGTACCAGCTAGCGGCTGACAGGGGGTACAGAATCCCGGCAATCCATGCCACAGTTTGACTGCGCAGCTTCACCCATGTGAGCAGGTAGATTCCGATTGCGGTAATGGGAACCGACAAGAAACCTGTCAGGGCCAATGCCTGAACTTCGGAGAGGACGAACGCACGGCCCAGAAGGATGGAGATGAACGTAACGCCGGGCGGATGGATGACCGTCAGAGGCGTCCCAGCGCCCTGGAGCGGATACCAAAGAGGAATGTCCGGAAACCAACGGTGGAACCACATCACCAACGATAGCGCCCAATTGGTGTCGTTTCCACCAAGCTCACCCTCGAGCATTCGGTGTCCGAAGAGGTAGGATATTGCCAGAATGCAACCAACGCCGAATAGCAAGTAGAGCGCGCGCCCAAAGACAACCGCAATTCGAACTATCCGCGATGCGGCATTTTCACCTTTCTCGGATCGCTTGGACGGTGACTCAGGCGCTTCCGGAGGCGACTGCGCGCGTGCTTCCTCAGCTGTGGTCACGCTGGTCGAATTCTCATCCATCGCCTAACACTCTCTCGATCTCTCAGTTGGTCATCTGCCCAACAAAGCAGAATCATTCCACGCTCGCTTCTTGTTTCATCCTCCCGGCTGCTCCTTGAGCAGCTCGCGATGAGCGGCGTGATTGTTTTTCATAGCTTCGATCTCACGCCGTTTCTCCTCCGCCCATTCCACGTTTGAACCTTCCCCCAAGAACGGCTTGGGCAGGCGTTCGAAGATCGTGTCCTT
>DAOVIK010000047.1 GCA_030673735.1 Anaerolineae bacterium | reverse complement strand
TGGACATCTGCTCCTGCCGCCAGGCGAACGTGCAGGCGCGCATTCGTGATCGGCTCTTCCGCTTCAGCCAGCTGCAGGAACTGCAGCATCTGACATTCGAAAGCTTCAATCCGCGCGGGCGTGTGGGCTATGGCGAGATGGAGCAGTCGTCGATCGAGCGCGCTTTCAATCACGCGCAGCTCTTCGCCGAAAAACCCGAGGGCTGGCTGCTCCTGCTAGGCAGGTTCGGCTGCGGCAAGACGCACCTGGCAGCGGCCATCGCCAACAAGGTCGTGGCCATTGGCATCCCCACGCTATTTCTGACCGTGCCCGATCTGCTCGACACGCTGCGCTTCACCTTCAGCGACCAGGATACGAGCTTCGAGGAGCGCTTCGATCAAATCCGTCAGGCGCCGGTACTCATCCTGGATGATTTCGGCACGCAGAACGCCACCGAATGGGCGCGTGAGAAGCTGTACCAGCTCCTGAACTACCGCTACATCAACCTGTTGCCGCTCGTGGTGACCAGCAACCTGCCCCTGGAGCATATTGAGGGCCGCATGCGTTCGAGATTGCAGGATCGGGAGGTCGTCACCCACGCCGAGATCATGGCACCCGACTACCGACGTCCGGCAGAAGACACCGGCCAGCCGGAGCTCTCCTCCCTGGACCAGCACGCCCAACAGACCTTCGGCACCTTCAGCATGCGCAAGACCGAGAAGCTCTCCCCCAAGGATGAGCGCTCACTGGAGAAGGCCTTCAAGGCGGCCAACAAGTACGCCGAGGATCCTTCGGGGTGGCTGGTTCTGTTAGGCCCCTATGGCTGTGGCAAAACACACTTGGCGGCAGCGATCGCCAATTTCAGGGCCAGCGCGGGGCACAGCGTGATGTTCGTGGTCGTGCCCGACCTGCTGGATCATCTGCGCGCCACGTTCAATCCAAACAGCACGGTTTCCTATGACAGGCGCTTTGATGAGATCCGCACCGCGCCACTGCTTGTGCTCGACGATTTGGGAACCCAGTCCATGACGCCGTGGGTGCGCGAGCAGCTCTACCAGCTGTTCAATCACCGCTACAACATCGGTCTGCCGACGGTGATCACCAGCTCCGATGAGCTCGATGAGATCGACCCCCGTCTGCGTTCGCGCATGGTCGACCGGCGCCTGTGCCTTATCCACGGCATTACCGCCCCCGCATTCAAGGGCACCGCGCGCAAGCGCCGCAAGGCAAAGCGTTGACCCTGCCCAGCGGCGCGTGATACAATCTTGCCCGCGCCCCCATCGTCTAGGGGACTAGGACGTGGCCCTTTCAAGGCCAAGACCGGGGTTCGAATCCCCGTGGGGGCACTTGAATAGTCACTTATCAAACTGGAAGACATGGCCGCGGAGCAGCTCCCGGCCATGTAGCGTTTTGGGGGGCGGGTGAAACTCATGATCCTTGGAGATGCCCTTCTGCTTGGAGGTTCGGGATGAATCAGATGACTTGTTATGATGATGGGCTCATAACCAATCACATAACTGTACGGAAGGCAGCGGAGTATTCCGGATACTATCGGCAGTACTTGAGAAGAATACTCAGGGAAGGAGGCATTGATGACTTTAGGGTGGGCTCGATCTGGCTGATCAATGCAAGCTCACTGGAGGCCTATGTCAATCTAGGCAATTGCACCGAGGACAAGAGGCGCGGACCTCGCTTCGGAGAGCAGTTGACGCCATGCCTCAGGCATTTGGGCGAATGGCATGAGGCAACTGACTCTTAATCAGTAGGTTATGAGTTCCCCACACAAACCGCGGAACAGGCGATTACTTTGCGGGTCACCGGAGGTGTGGCGTTTCCATGGAGGATGGAAGCGCCACTCATGACATTCATGGGTTATCAGATATGCGGTTCTGGAAGCAGTTGAATGGCAAGAGTTATGATGCAATGTACCCGATTGTTGGATTTGGAGGGAAGTGCACAGACGCGATGAACTCAATCATAGGGAATTGGAAGGATCTTGCGGGTTCAGCGTCAGTGGGCTTGATCGGGAAATGGAATAGCGAATACAATGATGTATGCCCACATTAACCTGGGTTAGAGGGCATCTGCTTTCTCATCTTGGACCATCATTCATTCATCCATTGAGCAGATGATCCAAGTTTTGAATCCCAATATGAAAGCTGGGACAGACTATAACGAGCGAAGCATCAAATGCTATTGCAACGGGAGATTCCCTGAACTTATGCGACAACGTCGGGTCCTAATCGTTGAAGATGAAAGTAGTCTCGCGAAGAGCGTTCGAGCCTACCTCGAAGAAGAAGGTTTCATCACCCGAATCGCCCCTGATGGCCGTTCGGCTTTGAAGCTGTTTCGGTCTTTTGACCCAGATCTGGTGGTGCTGGATATCATTCTCCCCGAAGTGGATGGGCTGGAAGTCCTCAGACGTATGCGACAAGAATCTGATGTCTATGTGTTGATGCTTACCGCGCGGGCCGAAGAAACCGATAAGGTAGTCGGGCTCTCGTTGTGAGCGGATGACTACCTGCCAAAACCATTCAGTCCACGAGAACTTACCGCGCGCGTGAAGGCCATCCTGCGACGCAGCCGCGACAGCCAGCCCTCTGCCAAACTGAGCTTTCAACGGCTGTACATCGATCAGGATGCTCGCCAAGTTTGGAAGGATGATGAAGAGCTGGATTTGACGCCGATCGAGTTCGACATTCTATCCGCCCTCGCTCGCCATCCCCATCGTGTGCTCTCTCGAGATCAATTGATAGAACAGGTCTGGGGTCATGATTACTACGGTGATGAGCGCGTGGTAGATGTCCACATGGGTCGATTGCGCAAGAAGATCGAAGACGATCCCAGCAATCCCGAGCTGATCGTCACTGTGCGTTCCGCCGGATACCGTTTCGAGGACCAGACGATATGAAGCTACTCCGTGAGCGAATCGGGCTAAAAGTCTTTCTTTCCTATCTCTTAATCATTCTCATCGGCGGATTGGTCATGATCCTTGCGGCGGAGATCCACGCTCCTGTAGCGTTGGGCCGCCACATAGCCCGCATGCAGGAGATCGTGGGTGACGACCCGGCCCTGGCCGCGGATTTGCTGGAGAACTTCGCCACCGCCCTAACCGAGATCCTGCTCGTCGCGATGGGTGTTTCGATCGCTGCAGCAATCGCGATCAGCATCTTCACCACGCGCCGCATCACCGCTCCGATCGAGAGTATGAAGGACGCAAGCCGCTCGATCGCTAGCGGAGAATACCAGCGCCGGGTTGAGGTCCGCAGTGAGGACGAACTCGGTTCCATGGCGCGGTCTTTCAACCGCATGGCGGAGACGCTCGAACAAACGGAGCAGCGCCGGCTATCATTGATTGGTGATCTGGCACACGAGTTGCGAAATCCTCTCGCGAGCATCAAGGGAACCATGGAAGCGCTCGTTGATGGGGTCATGCCGATCGAGACCGATGCTTTGATTGATGTCCAGAGGGAGGTCAACCGGCTGCAGCGTCTGGTGCAGGACCTCGAAGAGCTTTCTCGTGCGGAGGCTGGCCAGATCCAGCTTGAGATGAAGCTTGTCTCCCCAGGCGAGCTAATCAGTGAAGTTGTCCGTCGGCTGCAGGGACAGTATGACGATAAGGGCGTCGAGCTGAAAGTCGACATCTCTGCGACACCCGCACAGATTAGTGCCGACCCACAGCGCCTAACGCAGGTGATGCTCAACCTGCTCGGCAATGCCCTTCAGTACACGCCGGTGGGGGGCGAGGTGTACGTAGATGTAGAGGAGAAGCCGGGCAATCTTATTGTCAAAGTTCGTGACACCGGCGCAGGAATTCCGGAGCACGAACTGGACCGAATCTTCGAGCGCTTCTACCGGGTGGATAAATCGCGCGCCCGCCCCGGTGGAGGCACTGGCGTTGGCCTGACAATCGCCCGCCATCTGGTAGAAGCACATTCCGGACGCATTGTGGCTGAATCCCCCGGCCTTGGCCAAGGGAGTACTTTCACCGTTTTTCTACCACTTTCTTCCTAATCCCGTTTGTCACCATACTGTCACATTAGCTTTATTGTTCCGTCATGCTGGTTTGCTAACCTTTGGCATACCGGACAGCCTTGCGCCCCGGAAATGCAAAAGGAGTGTGAGTCATGATGGGTTTTGGAATGGGTTTGGGAACACTGGGAATCGCTGTATTCTTCATCTTCCTGGTGTTGATCATCGGATTGGCGATCTGGCTGCTGGGAAGATTATTCCCGAAGCTCGGAGCGATAAATCCGCGCCTTGGTATGCAAGCACCAGGCGAAACCGCATCTGATATTCTCCAGCGCCGTTTTGCGGCTGGCGAAATCAATCGTGAAGAATATCGCGCAATGCGTGATGAACTGACAAAGTAAGGGAGTAGATGATGAGAAACGTATTGATCGTATCTGGTATAGCCATTCTTGCTCTTGTATTGGTGCTTGCAGGCGTTGGTATCGGATGGTTTGCCAGAGGAGGTTGGAGCACCGCATGGATGAGCCCATTCCAGATGGTTCTTGGTTCCATGACAGGCTGCTCGGGGCTGGGCAGCTATGGACAGCAGGCCCTGGGTATGATGGGCTCAGAATGGACATCGGGATCCGGAGCGTCCTCACTGGAAGAGGCTGTTGAAGCGGCTGAGGAATATGCAGCTAGCTTCAACGAGTCATTCAAAGTTGCGGAGGTGATGCAGTTTGACAATCACTTCTATGCGATCATCGAGGAAGTCGATACTGGTATCGGCGCCTTTGAGATCCTTATCGACCCGCAAACGGGCGCCATCCAACCGGAGCACGGGCCGACAATGATGTGGAATGCTAAGTACGGCATGATGGGCGGCGCGGGATCCATGATGTCGGGATCGATGATGGGGCGAGGCAGCGCCATTAGCAGCAATGAGATGAGCGTCAGCCCTAGCGAGGCAATCCGGTTAGCGCAGCAATACCTTGATCGCGCCTACCCCGGGGTGGATGCTGGCGACGAGGCCGATGCCTTCTACGGCTATTACACCATCCACACTGAGGTTGATGGCGAAGTTGCTGGAATGCTGAGCGTGCATGGAGAAACGGGGCAAGTATGGCTGCATAGCTGGCACGGAACCTTCATCGCCATGACTGACCACGCGGATCACTAGTCCAACCTGCAAATGCCCGGAGAGCGTATGCTCTCCAGGCGACTGAAAATGTGCTGCGCAGCGATAGGAAGTGACATGGTACAAGATCAAGAAACCACAAAGACCGCGCGACGCTACGACCGCATTTCCCGTTTCTACGATTGGATGGAGATTCTGCCGGAGTGTTTCTACGGGCCTTGGCGCAAACAAGCCTGGGTGGGTATTGACGGAAAGAAGATCCTTGAGATCGGAGTGGGCACAGGTAAGAACCTTACGTATCATCCACAAGCGGCATCTGTGACCGGTATTGATTTGAGCGAGAGAATGCTGTCCCGCGCCCGGGAGATGGCTCAAGCCATGAGCAATCCTGCGCGGCTACTCCAGATGGATGCCCAGGAGCTACAGTTTGGTGCAGACGCGTTTGACGCTGCCGTCGGAACATTTGTCTTCTGCTCTGTTCCGGATCCGATCACCGGCTTGCAAGAAGTCAAACGCGTCGTAAAGCCTGGTGGGCGGGTGGTTCTTCTTGAGCACGTCCGCTCCAGTAATCTAATTCTGGGAAAGCTGATGGATTGGTTGGATCCGTTTGTTGTGCGAATGATGGGCCCTCATATCAACCGCGATCCGATCGCAAACGTCAAAAATTCAGGACTGCTGATCGAAGATATCCGCGGCCTTGATAACATCGGTATCTTCAAGCTGGTACAAGCCCGGGTTCCGGAGGAACGCGAGGGAGAGGGAGCTATGAAGCATGGATGATCACACCAAACATTCACCAGATCAAAAGCATGAGGGCCATTCTGAGCCCCCTTCAGCACCTGTGGCTGGCGATATTCATGCGTTGCATGACGCTCGTGGTCCGCATCAGGACACTGCCGAGGAGCACGCTCACGGCAAGATGCAGCCAGACCCCATGGACCAGGTCGATGGGGCCGCTGCGCATGCTGGCCACGATGCACATCGCGAACACGAGGGCCATCGCGCACATACAGATCACACAGGCCATGAAGATATCTTTCGCCGCCGCTTCTGGGTCAGCTTGCTGATTACGATCCCGATCCTGCTCTTTAGCCCAACGATTCAGCAGTGGTTAGGCTTCAGCCTGCCTGTATTTCCAGGCGCTCGATGGGTCGGACCTGCTTTCGCTACATTGCTTCTCTTCTATGGTGGTTCCCTGTTTCTTAAGATGGCTGTTCCCGAGATCCGCAATCGGGCTCCTGGCATGATGACGTTGATATCGCTGGCGATCTCGGTGGCCTTTGGCTACAGCCTCTTTGCGATCTTCTACGATCCATCCAGCGGCTTCTTCTGGGAGATGGCCACCTTGATCGACGTGATGCTCCTCGGCCACTGGATCGAGATGCGAAGCGTCCGGCAGGCCTCCGGTGCGCTTACTGAATTGGCGCGTTTGATGCCGGATACGGCTGAGCGCATCCTGACCGGCGGAGAGACGGAGATCGTACCCGTCGCTCAGCTCCGGGAGGGTGACTTAGTACTTGTCCGACCAGGAGCAAGCATCCCGGCAGACGGTGAAATCATCCAAGGCGCGTCGCCGGTCAATGAGGCCATGATCACCGGGGAATCCAGACCATTGAAGAAAACGGCCGGGGATCCCGTGATCGCCGGTACAGTGAATGGAGATGGTAGTCTGAGGCTGAGAGTCACCGCCATTGGCGACCAGACGGCCCTGGCGGGCATCATGCGCCTTGTGGCTGAGGCACAGGCAAGCAAGTCAGCTACTCAGATTCTGGCCGACAAGGCAGCCGGCTGGTTGTTCTACATCGCTGTTGCGGTGGCAATCATCACCTCCATCGCCTGGATCCTCGCGATCGGCTTTGACTTGACGGTCCTTGAAAGGGCGGTGACCGTGCTCGTGATTGCCTGCCCGCATGCACTAGGTCTGGCGATCCCATTGGTAGTGGCTATCAGCACTTCATTGGGCGCCCGCAATGGGATCTTGATCCGGAATCGCCTTGCACTCGAGACGGCGCGTGAACTCGATACGGTAATCTTCGATAAGACTGGTACGCTCACCAGTGGCCTTTTCGGCGTCGTTGGCATACAGGTATCAGAAGGTTGGTCTGAAGATCAAGCTCTGGCTCTCGCGGCAGCACTCGAAGGAGATTCCGAGCATCTGATCGCCCAGGCTATCCGGCGGAGCGCGGAGGAGAAAAGCCTCCAGCTCCCACAGGTCTACGAATTCGAGGCAATCAAAGGACGAGGCATTCGCGCTCGGCATTCCGGTGGCCTTGCGCATGTCGGCGGCCCGCGCCTTTTGGAGAAGCTTGACATTACGGTACCAAAAGCGTTGCAGGCGTTTTCCGAACAAGCAGGGGAGAAGGGCCAGTCAGTTGTGTATCTGATTAACAAGGGAAATCCAGTGGCGGCCTTTGCCCTTGCAGATGTCGTGCGGCCAGAAAGCCGGCAGGCCGTAGACCGCCTGCATGAGATGGGAATCGAGGTAGCGATGCTAACCGGAGACAGCATGGCAGTCGCAGCCACAGTTGCGGAAGAACTCGGCATTCATACCACCTTCGCCGAAGTGCTGCCTGAGCACAAGGACCAGAAGGTGCTGAAACTCCAAGCAGAGGGCAGGCGAGTAGCCATGGTGGGGGATGGTGTTAATGACGCCCCCGCGCTCACGCGAGCCGATGTTGGTATCGCCATCGGTGGTGGGACTGACGTAGCCATCGAAGCCGCCGACATCATTCTCGTGCGAAGCAATCCGCTGGACGTGGTGAAGATCTTTGAACTCAGTCGAGCCACCTACCACAAGATGGTGCAGAACCTGATCTGGGCAACTGCTTACAACATCGTTGCCATCCCGCTGGCGGCCGGCATTCTGGCGGCCTTCGGCAGCGGCTTTCTGCTATCACCCGCACTCGGCGCGCTGTTCATGTCCCTTAGTACAGTGATCGTGGCGATCAATGCCCAATTGCTGCGCCGCGAAGTTGGAAGCCTGTATCATCCAGTTGGAAGTGATGAGTTCGATGCACAAATGAACATCGAGGCGTTGCCAATTGGCTAGGGTCTGATGTCAATGTCGTGCCACTTCTGATAGCCGATCCAGCCGCAAAGCTTGGATCAGTGATGGGTATAAAAAAAAGACCAAGGATCACCATGGGCCAGTAAATTCGGGGGCTGGAAGAATGTGCAGAAAACCATGTGAGACGGGAGGTATCGAGTATGACGCGAGAAAAATGGTCGGGCTTCTTGGGAGTAGGGATAGTCATCGGGTTAGCTCTGGTATTTGCAGCATGTTCAGGGCAAGCGCCTGCCGCAACCGTTGCATCAGGTTCCGAAATCAGAACTCACACCATCATGGTGTATGAGAGCCCAACTTGAGGATGCTGTTCACAGTGGGTGGTCTACCTACAAGATCATAACTTTAGAGTCCAAACGGTCGACATGTCGAATGACGCATTGGTGGAGCTGAAGGACAGCTGGGGAATCACTCCTGATCTGGCCTCTTGCCATACGGCAGAGGTGGAAGGGTACGTTATTGAGGGGCACGTGCCAGTGGATGTGATCCAAGAGCTCTTGATGGAGAAGCCGGATATCGTCGGCCTGGCGCTTCCAGGAATGCCTCCGGGGTCACCGGGCATGGGTGGAGAAGCACAATATCAGCTACAAATCCTGGCCTTTGATCAGCAGGGACAAGTGTGGGTTTACGCTACTCGATAGCATTATAACTCGGGTGAAGTGACACATCATGCAGTAGCCATTTGCTCGAGTCGGGGATAGGTATTTCGTATGCTCCCTCGGCAGCTGATCATCGTGCAAAGGATTGCTCAGACACGGGAGAAAGCCTATGGGCTGCCGATACGTCGAACACCCAGAGGGGCATTCGGCTAAGGATGGTACCGACCTGCCCCCAAAGAACTGATCCTGCTGCCAGAGCAAGTATCAGAAAAAGGATGGTGGATAGCGACCGGATCACCTTTCATGCTAGCTATATGTTGCCAGTTTGATGACAAAGGCACCCATAGGTATCAAGCATCTAAACCATCTCTCGACTAGCAGCACGTGGACTTGGTTTGATTCGAATCCGCTTAGGGGCACCTAAAAGATACCTAAGCTAAGCAGAAAGACATGGCCGCTAACTGCTTCGCGGCCATGTTGTGCTTTAGTGCTCGTAGCGAGCAGCGGGACCAGTCACTCGGAGCTACGATCTGCCTCAATAGAGTTAATAAGAAGCGGCTAGCCGCACGCCTTGGAGGGTCGTCAGACGCGTTGCATGGTGCTCCTACGTTCGAGTTCTAAAGCCGCCCCTCTCCTAGCAATCGCCAGACCACCGGTAGCTGCCGTCGGAACATCGCTCGGTGTAGCCGAGGCCCTCGCAGGTTCGTCCCGAATGGTACTCCCAATTGGCATCGTTGATGCCTTCATCGTCCCATTCCTCGCATTCGGAACGTG
>DAOVIK010000141.1 GCA_030673735.1 Anaerolineae bacterium | reverse complement strand
CGGAACGACGCGATTAACGAGACCATATTCAAGCGTCTGCTGCGCGGAGAGCGGCTGGTTGGTGAAGGCCATCTCAGTTGCCCGGCCAAGCCCGATGAGCAAGGGGAGTGTGAGCGACAGGCCCGAATCGGCAGTGAGACCGATGCCGGTGAAAGCGAAGACGAAGCGCGCTCTCTCGGCGGCGATGCGCAGGTCGGTGGCCAGGGCGATGCCCATGGCAGCTCCGGCGACTGCGCCGTTGATGGCTCCCAGGATCGGTTTGTCCAGACTTCGCATTTGCATGACCAGGCGGTTGTAGGTGTTCTCCAGATGCTCTCGCAGTTGGATAGTGCCGATTCCCTCAGATAGGACGGACACATCTTGCCCGGCGCTGAATATCTTGCCCGAGCCTGTGAGAACAACGCAGCGGATCGCCTCGTCAGAAGCCGGACCCTTGAAGGCCTTTTGAAGTTCCGTCAGCATCTGCAGGCTGAACGCATTGGCTTTGGGGCGATTTAGGCTGATTGTGAGTACAGCACCGTCCTTCTTGGTCAGCAGCGTGTCGTATTCGCTCATGTTCAGTCCTCTGTTCGGTTGACTTAATCGATATCAACTTCGGTTTCGGTTCGAGGTTCAAAGCATTCTAGAATGCAAGGGGAATGAAAAACCGGGCGCTTCAGCGCCCGGCTGTGATCTCACAAGCTCGGATCGACGTCCGGTCCTAAAAGACCGTCATCAAACTCCTCATCAAATCCGTCCAGGTCAATATCAAGCTCGATTTCGATCTCGGATTCCTCGATGCGCACCCATAACAAGAGAAGATGACCTTCGGTTTGCTCCAGCAGGCGCACGGCTACGATAGGAGCTTCTTTCGTGAGGCCCTTCTCGTCCCGATACTCGAGGTTGATCGTCTGGCTATCGTGCCAAGAGCGGTAGCAGCGTTCGACAAGCTCGGGTCCGTTGAAGCTTCGCAGACGGCAAACCGCCACTCCGAAAGGTACGAGCCCCTCCGTAAGTCCCAGCATCCAAGGTTCATTTGTGATTTCGAAAGTGGGAGTTGGGCCCTCGATGATCGTTATCTTTTCCGTCTCTGCCATCATCGCCTCGGGGGCTTATTGAAGCCAGCCTTGCGGAATCTTACCACAGGACGATTAATGAGAAATTGCCGCCAGGATGAGTCAGAATCTGGCATGAGACGATCAAGTTGCGGACCCCAAAAGCCCCTCCAACTCGCAGCAAAGCATCCTGCCGGCAACATCTTGACAGCCGCAAAAATCTGGGATCTTACGAATTTCTATTACGTGGCTTCATTCGCGATTTGGTATTCTCTATGGTAGTGGAAAGGGGAATGTTGCATATGGAACGAGTTCAACCGAGCAAACAGGGCATCCAGATGGTTAGGCTGGCCAATAGCTGGCTTGATCGCCTGCTGGGGATCTCGCCCAATGAGGTGTTGAATTCAGGTGCTGCCCTTCCTGCCTTGGACAACCCGGCGCAGGCACTTAAGCGTTCTGCGGATGCTATGCGCGTGAGCGCGGTGGATCCGGAAACGGGCAAGGTAGATTACGGGGTGCTGGCTGATAGTAAGGCCTACAGCGAGTTTCGCCAGCTGACACTGTCCTTGCCGCTATGCAGGCTCGAAGATATAGGGGACCGCCAAGGCCAGATGGCATTCTGGATCAATCTCTATAACGCCTTGATCCTCGATGCGGTGGTCAGCTATGGCGTGAGGGGGTCGCTGCAGGATCAACTGGGGATCTTCCGGCAGGCGGCGTACAATGTGGGAGGCATGCGATTTTCGGCCGATGACATCGAAAATGGTGTACTGCGCGGCAATCGGCGCAATCCGTTTCTGCCATTTGCGCCGTTCGGGCGTGAGGACCCGCGCTTGGAAATGGCCATCGAGCCTATCGATCCGCGGGTGCATTTCGCCCTTGTGTGCGGTGCGCGCTCATGCCCACCGATCGCTTTCTATGATGGAACCAAACTGGATGAGCAACTTGAGAGCGCTTGCATCAACTTCATCAATTCGGGCGGGGCCGACTTCGACAGCGCAAGCAGAACCTTGCGTCTTTCCAGAATCTTGCGTTGGTATCAGAAGGATTTTGGGGGACGTCGCGGGGTGCTCGAATTGACAAAGAAATGCACGAACGATGCCGAATTGCTCTCCGCGCTGGAAACCGGAAGCGCGCGCATCAAGTACATGCGATACGATTGGACTCTAAACGCGGTATAGGCTCCTACTGACGGGCCTGGCTTGCAAAGCAGCGATTCCCATTTCAGTATACAAAGGCAACCTTGATCGAGCCATGCCGCCTGTTGATGGCGGTTGTGATGGCGCGCGTGAATCGCGATGCAGTTGGAGACTGGATGGTTACGTCGCCCTTGCGTCTATCAGGCGGCAGTGGGATAGGTTTCGCGTATCGACTGGCAACGCCCACAGTCCTCCTGTTTGCAAAGCATGGCCAGGGGGTCGGCGCGAAGCCAGCCTGTGGTGACGTTGATCAGATCGCGTAATGGAATGAATTCGATCACACCCGAACCGAGCTTTGCCAGGCGCGCCACTCCTTCCAAGCGGGGTTCAATGGCTGCAAAGCCCGCTGAGCAGCCCGGGAAGCCCGGACAAGTGACGGTGCCCTGGCGGGTAATAGCCCAGCGGGTGAACTGCCGACGGCCGGCAAGCATCTCGGCGTAGTGCAGGCTTGTGTTGGCATTATGGCCCGCGCCGATCAGCAGCACATCCCCATCTTTCTCGGCAAGCCAGCCTATGGGAGCCAGCGGCTCTTCCAGGGTTTGCGCGCTGAGTGCGGATTCGGCGTTGACTCCACTGAATGACAGGATGGGATGATTGGAGCGATGGCTGTCGGGGTGGCTGCGAAAGGCCTCGGCCACAACTCCCAGGGCGGAATCGACAGGCATGTCCATGGTGAAGATCTCAGCCATGGGATTGAGCGCTATACCCAAGTTGTAATTCATGGCGTTGTCCGGTGGACCGACGGGCGGAATGATCATGGTCTTGTAGGTAAAGCTGGGCATGCACACGGTTTCACATGTGGCAAGCAGCGCGCCGATCATCGTCTCCGCTCCGCCCGCGATCTGCCCGAAGGCGCTCAACGAGGCGTGGGCGATCACACGGCTCTGGTTGCCCACGCCAAGATCACGGAAAGCGGCCACGAAGTCACGATAGGAAATCATAATAAGTACGGATCCTTGACGTCGAGGATTCTCCTCATTCGGAGAGATGCCCTACTGCAAACCGCTACTTGCCCTTCCATTTTGGAGTGCGTTTCTCTACGAATGCACGCATGCCTTCCTTTTTGTCCTCGGTGCCGAAGAGGTAGTAGAAGCTGCGGCGTTCGCTGGCGATTCCATGTGATTGGAAGGATTCGTATGCGTGGTTGACCATTTCTCTGCCGATGCGCACAGCCAACGGGGCACGCGCGGCGATCTCCTTAGCCAGGATCAGCGCCTCTTCGAGATAGGCCTCCACGGGAACGACCTTGTTTACCAGACCGTGCTGCAGCGCCTCCTCGGCCGAGAGCGTGCGGTTGTTGATCACCATTTCCATGGCGATGGCTTTCCCCACCGCCTTGGTCAGGCGCTGGGTGCCTCCGGCACCGGGGATCACGCCGATATTGATCTCAGGCTGGCCGAACTTGGCGGTCTCGGACGCCACGATCATGTCACAAGCCATCGCCAACTCCGCGCCGCCGCCCAAACACCATCCGGACACCGCAGCGATCAACGGTTTGTTGAAGCTGGAGACCAAATCCCATTTGGCGATTGGATCGATCAAGAACATATCGACGGAAGAAGCCTCAACCATCTCCTTGATGTCTGCTCCCGCGGCGAAGGCTTTTTCATTGCCAGTGATCACGATGGCTTTGATCTGCTCATCGTCATCGAAAACCTTCAGGGTATCTACGACTTCGCCCATTACTGTGCTGTTCAAGGCATTGAGCGCCTTGGGGCGGTTGAGGCGGATCAAGCCTACGCTTTCAATGATCTCGGTCAGGATGGATGTGTAGCTCATGCTTGCCTCCCTGGATAATGGCAACCGAACGCTAGACCGGTAGGGATTTCGCCGGACTACTGGCCTATTATACGCTTTCGGCTGGAATACGCCGCCGGGGATGTCCGCAGAAGGCCGATCACCTATCTGGTGCAGACGGCAAGCTGCTCACCTTCGTGGATCGTATCGGGATCAACGCCAAGGTAAGGCAGTGGATCAAGGGTGTTCCGAATCTCGAGTTCGTTCCTGAAATTTCCGAATCCATCATCAAGGACGATGGAGAAATGAAGATGGATTCCGGTGGGGCTGGCGGGGTCTCCGGAGTAGTTGCCTTGGTAACCCAGCAAGGTTCCCGCCGTGACAAAGGCCTCCGTCGTCCCGGCCGGGAATTCGGAAGCCACGAACGAGTTGCCCTCTGGATCTGCCATGTGGGAATAATAGGTCCAGATTTGGCGACCGGGATGAAGTGGATCATCGGGGTGGCGGATGATCACCGCAGAGCGCCAATCGCTGAGCCGCGTTAAATACCCATCATGTGCGGCAACGACAGGCACCTGGTTCAGCTCGCGGGGACCGAAAATATCCAGCCCCTGATGCGCGTGTCCGAAGCGGAAGGAGTCGCCCCATAGAAAACCGATGATGCCGTCAGTTGGCATCACAAAGGGAGCATCACCGCATCGGTCGCCGGCAGCTATGGTCCAGTCAATGTGGGCCTGAGGATCTCTCAAGTAGCGATAGATGCGCGTCATGCGTCTGGGCGAGCCGCCCAGCCAGAGGTAGAGCAGATATCCACCCACCAAGAGTCCCACGAACAGACCGCCGATGATGACGAGGCGTCTTCGAATGGTGGATCGCGGTTTTGGGGATGAAAGCGAAATGCCCATAAGGCTTTCTATTTCTCAGCGGAGTGCAGATCGAGCTCTACGGCGTTCGTCACGCGCAAGATTTCTTCGGGGGAGATGCGCAGCAGCGTATCTTCGGCGCCTCCTCCGGCATAGATCTGGGGCATCTTCAGCACGCGGGGATCGATCAGGGTTTGGAGTGGCTCGTGGTGTCCGAACGGAGGAACCGCGCCAACAGCGTAGCCCGTGATTGTTTGCACCGTCGCGGCATCGGCCAACTTCACTCGCTTGCGGCCTACGCCGAAGTGAGCCGCGATTGGCCGTCGATCCACACGGGCGGTACCGCCGGCGATGGCCAGAACCGGGCGTCCATCAACGAGGAAGAGAAGTGATTTTACGATGCGTTCCGGTACCGTTCCCACGGCCCGCGCCGCTTCCGGCACGGTCAGCGTGCGCACAGGAAGCGATATGACCTCCGCCTGAATGCTGCGGCGGGCAATGAAAGCTTCGAGATCAGGAATGCCCAGCATGGCCATCAGACAGGGCTACCGGCGTTAGGGGAGATTCCCGGGAGCGCCTTCGCAAATCGCTTCACATCAGACCTCGCGTTGCAATTCCTTGACACTTCCCGACAGGGTCCTATCT
>DAOVIK010000344.1 GCA_030673735.1 Anaerolineae bacterium | reverse complement strand
GACGTATCAACCTTCAAGGAGCCCTACCGAGTTGAAGGAAAGAAGACCATGGGATTCGAGTTGGCTGAAGCGCTCGAATGGGAGTTGCCGGAAGTCATCGTCTATCCCACTGGGGGTGGCACGGGATTGGTAGGGATGTGGAAGGCGTTCCGAGAGCTAGGCGCCTTGGGGTGGATCAACGGAAAAAGCCCGCGATTTGTGAGCGTGCAGGCTTCTGGCTGTGCGCCGGTCGTTCGTGCCATGAATAGCGGAGCCGATCACATCACAGCCTGGAAGGATGCGACCACCCAGGCGCATGGGTTGCGGGTGCCCAAGCCGTACGCCGATCGCCTGGTTCTGCAAGTATTGCGTGAAAGTGAAGGAACCGCGCTGGATGTCAGCGAACAGGAGATCGAAAGCGCCCAGGGCGATCTCGCTCGCCGAGAGGGCATTCTGGCCTGCCCCGAAGGGGCCGCCACGCTGGGAGGTCTGCGCAAGCTGGTGCGGAGCGGATGGGTGGAGCAATCTCAGCGCGTGGTGCTTTTCAATACCGGCAGCGGGTTGAAGTACCTGTGATGAAAGAGGACACAAGCATTTCAAGGCGAACAGAAGCCTCGCTTGATCTGTTGTACACCATCAGCCGTGAACTGGCGGCGCAGATCGACTTATCCGAGGTACTCACGCGCATCTTGCAGTTGACGGCGGAAACAATGGAGGCCGCCAGCGGGGGCATTCTGGTGTTGGACGAGAGCGGTGAGGTCACGGAAGGGGCGCTCATTGTCGACGGCACAGTCCTGGATCACACCGCATCACAACTGAAAGACACTGTGAGGAGCGGTTTGGCGGGATGGGTATTACAGGAGTGCGAGCCCGCCTTGGTTACCAACACCCATGACGACGAGCGTTGGATGCGGCGTGAAAAGAATGGAGTTGACGACGTTGCGCGTTCGGCGATATGCGTTCCCTTGCAGGCACGAGAACGGGTAGTCGGTGTGCTGACGATGGTACATCCGGAGAGGGATTACTACGGCGAAGACGATTTAGCCCTGCTGGGCGCCATAGCCGATCAAGCTGGAATCGCGGTTGAGAAAGCGCGCCTGTTCGCCGCGGAGCGGGAGCGGCATCGCCTTGCGCTCACCCTGCAGGAAGTGGCGCGCACCATCAATTCGTTACTTGATCCGGGAGTGGTGTTCGATACGGTCCTAGAGCAATTATAGCGTCTGGTTGAGTACGACAAGGCCAGCATCATGCTTCGAGAGAATGATCAACTGCGCTTAGTGGCGGCGCGCGGTTTCGAGGACGATACTTCCGTGGTAGGCACTACAATTTCCGTCAATCCCAAGGAGTTGCTCGGCAAGGTGCTTACCGCTAATCAGCCCCTGGTTGTCGAAGATGCCCAAAACTCGCGGGATTGGATCAAACCTGCGGACCATCCGGGGTTGAATGACGTTCATGGGTGGATCGGATCTCCGCTAGTGGTGCGCGATAGCAGTGTAGGTGTGCTCAATGTGTACAGCAGAACGATCGGCGCCTATGCTCAAGCCCACGCGGAAGTGGTCACGGCGTTCGCTGTCCATGCCGCCACAGCAGTAGCCAATGCGCAGCTCTTTGCTGAAACACAATCGGCGTCCAGGTTGTATGCCGGGTTGTTTGAGGACAGCATCGACCCAATACTGATCACCAACAGTGCGGGCGAAATCACCGACGTCAATTTGAAGGCAGAAGAATTCCTGGGCTTCAAACGCGAGGAACTCTTCAAGAGATCTATCTATAGCTTTCACACCGACGAACCCGAAGAACTTCCGCACGATCTTTCGAGTATAGGGCCCGGTGAAACCGTTTCCTATGTCGCAACATTGGTCAACGCGGAGGGTGATGAGAAACCGGTTGAAGCGCATGCCAAGCGCATCGATGTTGCCCGCCAGCCGTTCCTTCAATGGATCATGCGCGACATCTCGGAGCGACTTGAGTTGGATGAGTTGCGCGATGATCTGACCTCGATGATCTTTCACGATTTACGCTCCCCGCTGGCCAATGTGATCTCTAGTTTGGAAGTCCTGCATGTCTCCATGCCCCCAGATGACGAAACCCAGCGGCCTGTACTGGGCATCGCCATGCGCTCGAGCAGGCGCTTGACGCGCCTGGTAGATTCGCTGCTGGATCTGGCGCGCATGGACGCCGGCCAGGACGTCCTGGAGAAGTCTGAAGCGTCCCTCAGGGAGACAATTGAAGAGGCGATCGAAGAAATTCGAGTGGTGGCAGAAGCAAGATCACATAGCGTCAGCAAGCGGTTGCCCAAGAACATGCCGGATATGATGATCGATGTCGATATGATACGCAGGGTGATGATAAATCTATTGGAGAATGCCATAAAATTCACGCCGGCTGGCGGGAAGATCTCGGTGAACGCCCGCCAGAAGGGCAACGTCGTTACGGTAAGTGTGCGCGACACAGGGCGGGGAGTTCCGCAGGAAGACCAGCAACAGATCTTTGAGAAGTTCACTCGCGCCAAGTACGCGGACCGACCGAAAGGCTTGGGTT
>DAOVIK010000263.1 GCA_030673735.1 Anaerolineae bacterium | reverse complement strand
GGCAAGAGGCCCTGTTCGTGGCGCGTGAGATGAAGCCTGACTTGATCCTGCTCGACATCATGATGCCCGAGATGGATGGCTACGATTTCATCCGCGCCTACCGCAAAGAGCGTGAGACGCCGATCATCCTGCTCACCGCACGCTTGGATGAAACCGACAAGGTCGTGGGATTGGAGCTCGGCGCCGATGATTACGTCACCAAGCCATTCAACATGCGGGAGCTTGTGGCGCGCATCCGAGCCGTTCTTCGTCGTGGGGGGCTGGATCCATCCCCAAGAGAGATCCTGCGCGCGGGAGGTATCAGCCTTGATCACAGCGCCCGCATCGTTACGATTGCCGAAAATCCTATCCACCTAACGCCATCTGAATTCGAC
The DNA here is from genome assembly GCA_030673735.1 of Anaerolineae bacterium. Taxonomy (GTDB): domain Bacteria; phylum Chloroflexota; class Anaerolineae; order Anaerolineales; family E44-bin32; genus W1033. Next base: position 2,796 of record DAOVIK010000263.1, on the reverse strand, counting down.
CTGCTAGCAATCCTCATGGCCGGGCCCGGGAGGGTATTCACACGCCTCGAGCTTCTTGAACGCTTGCAGGGCAACGCCTTCGAAGGTGCTATCCGGACCATCGACGTTCATGTCCGCAATCTTCGCAAGAAGATCGAGCCCAGTCCGGCAGATCCGACCTACATTGAGACCGTGTTCGGTGTCGGCTATCGCTTCAGCCGCGATTTGCCACCGGATCATCTGGATGAATGAACCATGCGCTCGCTGAGCGTAAAGCTTTCCCTGGCCTTCCTCGCCGTCAGTCTGACCGGAGCCATGTTGGTGGCCGTGTTCGCCCAGCTCGCGGCGGTTACTGCCTTCGACAGCTTCGTACTGGAGCAAGCACAAAGCGACTTCATCGCGCAGGCGGAGGCTTTTTTTCAATTGAACGGAACTTGGATTGGCGTGTGGGAGGCATTTCGCCGTCCCGATCAATCGCCACAACCCCTACCCCCAGGATCGGGACAGCAACCTGCCCTGCCCCCCAACCTCTTCGTCCTGGTGGACCGGATGGGGTATGTGATTCTTCCGGGAGGAGGCTTTCGAATCGGGGATCGTGTGCCCCCCGGTGCACTGGCGAGCGGGATCAAGATCGAGGTTGAAGGCGAAGTTGTGGGCACTGTAATCACGATCGAACCTCGCCCTGAACGTGATCCGAATGAGCAGCGATATGTGGAGCGTACAAATCAGGCTGTTCTACTTGCAGCACTAGGCGGCACCGCCATCGCGCTTGTCCTGGGAATCCTCTTGGCGCGCACGCTCACCAAGCCGATCCGCGAGTTGACCACCGCCATCCGGGATATGGCGAAGGGAAGGCTGCAGCAGCAAGTGCCCATCCGAACCCATGATGAATTGGGAGAGTTGGCGGAAGCCTTCAATGAGATGAGCGCCGATCTGGCGCGCAGCGATGGGCTGCGACGCCAGATGACAGCCGACATCGCTCACGACCTGCGCACGCCGCTTACTGTGATTACCGGATATCTCGAATCCCTGCGCGACGGGGTTCTTGAGCCAACACCTGAGCGGATCGATGCGATCTATGGCGAGTCGCAGCACTTGTTCCACTTGATTCAGGATCTGCGCACGCTCTCCCTGGCCGATGCGGGAGAGTTGCCTCTGCAACGCCAACCCATCCTGCCATCCGACCTGTTGCAAAGGGTGACGACTGCATATGCCCATCAAGCAGAAAGACAGAAGGTCGCTCTCCGCCTCACCTCCGAAGGCGATCTTCCGGAGATCGACATTGATCAGGAGCGCGTGGTTCAGGTGCTGGGGAATCTGATCAGCAACGCGCTGCGGCACACACCCGAAGGAGGCCAGATCACGGTGGGAGCCGCTCGGGATGAAGACGTCATGCGGTTGACCGTCGCCGATACTGGGGAGGGGATGCCCTCGAGTGTTTTGCCCAAAGTGTTCGACCGCTTCTACCGTGGAGAAGCCTCACGTCAGCGACAAGATGGGGAAACCGGGCTCGGGTTGGCAATCGCGAAATCGATCATTGAGGCGCACGGCGGGAGCATCACGGTTGACAGTGAAATCGGGAAGGGAACTACCTTCACGATCATACTGCCTGCAAAGATCTGAACAACCTCGATCTTGTGCACAATTCGAAGCGCACCCCTCAGCCCATCTAACAAACCGCGCCCCAAGCTCGGCGGGCGCGCGATCAATTCCTCACCCCGAGGACGCGACAATCTGGATGGTTCCTTATGCCCTTCCGGCTTTCTTCTCAAGTAGTCCGCGATTTTCGATTCTCAGTTTGGTGCGACTCACATCGATGGCGCCCCACTCGGCCAAGCGGTACAAATGGCGACACACCATTTCGCGCGTTGTGCCAATGCGCGAGGCCATGTCATCCAGCGTTAGATCGCGACCCATATATTCATCCTCGCCATCGCCGAACATGTCCAAGAGCAGGCCAGACAGGCGGTTCATGACGGGTTGGAAGGCCAGCTCCTCTACGATCTCGCTGGCCAGTTGCATGCGGCTTATCATCATCTGGCAGAGCAGCCACGACATATTGCCTTCGCTCTTGATGATGGGAACAAGCACATCCCGGGTCCAAACGCATATGCTCGTTTCCGTTTGAGCTTGAAACATGACCGGCATGGGTAGATCTTCGATGAAGAAAGCCAGGCCCCAAAAGAGATCTCCCTCGTTGAGCGTAGTGGCCGTAAGTGCTCGGCCCTTAGCCGATTCCTTGATGGCTCCGATCTCGCCTTCAAGGACCACAAAGAGATAGGGCCAAACGTCCCCCATATGCACAATGACCTCACGCGCGGCGTAATCCTTGATGCTCGCAGCCTTTGCAAGCGCAGATAGCTTGTCATCTGGCAAGCTTTCAAACAGCGGAATTCTGGAGATCAGATCTCGTATCGGTTCCGATTCACTCTTCATCTTAGGAATTTCCTTTGATCTGAGCTTCGTGAGTGCAGCTCAGATTCGACAGCAATGCCCCCTTGAATTCTAGCATCAACCCGCTGGGATCTTTCCCGAAAGGGAGCCCCACCTCCTCAATTGTGGCAAGCCGCTCTCATCGCAACCCCATACATGCCTTGAGGTTTCTTTTTGCGAAAGCCGCATCTTGTGACCTTTAGGGTCCGCGGGCCGACAGATGCGCCTGACAGATTGGATATTAGCTTCAACCGGACGAGCAACCCATGAGATTAACACCGCCGAAGAAGATCGTTTGGTGGATCGGACTGATTCTCGTGGTCATCGGGCTTATAGGGTTCTTCGTTACGATCCCGGTGGTCAGCGACTACAAGTTCTGGTTCG
>DAOVIK010000392.1 GCA_030673735.1 Anaerolineae bacterium | reverse complement strand
TTCCTCACCATGCTGGTCTCCTCCTGTTTGCTCCCGCGGCTTGCTGTATCCCATGGTTTGGGGACATGGGCATGGCTTTCAGACGGATGCATTTGTACATCAAAATCTTCGATCGGGGAAGTGGCTCTCAATGTCCATCTTCCATAATTGGAAGAAGGTTCTCGTCCTAGGGCTTCCATCCACTTGAAAAGGGAACCAATCGGGAGAACGAAATCCTGATGCGGCGGGCGTCGTTCAATGCATGAGTTATAATGAGGCTCCAGGGGATGTTCCATTCCACCCATCGGGCGAGCTGATCATTCGACATGATGCATCATTAATCATGCGGAGTAGTAGGAGCTCTCCCACCGAATGCACGCTGCTTGCAGATATGCCAATCCCGGGGCTACCGGAGTCCTGACCTCTAATCAGGGCTCTTCAATCAGGTGGCTTCGCGGAATCCGAATAGGCGTGTCGAGAGGTGATAGCTGCCGCGTATATCCAAGTTCGTACTTCCAAAGAGCGATAACACTATCGGTCCTATCTACCCCCTTGTTCCTCTCCGCGCTCGGCACGATCTGATACCTGAAGAAGTTACTCCTGCTCGCGTGAATCCCATGGGACAGCGTGAGATTTGCTGATTGGGCAACAGTTCGATTCTGTGATTGCTGAATCATCCTTCACGTGTGGGGAAATCGGCTTTTCGATGGATTGACGAAGCCCAAGTCATTCAACGGATACTTGAGCGTGGCGGGTCGAGGACACTGCTGCTAGGAGAGACAGCATATGGCGCGCAAATCAAGCACTAAGACCGTGGTGGCTGCAGCGCTGGGGGAATGCGTGCACGTAGCCGGTGTGATGAATTTCCTTCGCTTGGCAGAATCCGCTGGGTGGAGAACGGTCTTTCTGGGGCCGGCTGTTTCGAAGGAAGATGTTCTGCGCACTGCCGAGCTGGAAGGTGCCGATCTGGTGGGTGTTTCCTACCGCCTGACGCCTGAGACGGGCGAGCGATTGTTGGGCGAGTTTGCTGAGGCTGCCGACGAACTGCGTTCCAAGGGTGTGCGCTTTGTCTTCGGGGGAACGCCTCCGGTTGCCGAGCGCGCTCGGGCGATGGGCTTCTTCGAGCGCGTATTCGACGGGGGTGAACCCCCGCATGCGGTCGTGGCCTACCTGAAGGGCGAGGCCAAGGATGACGGCAAAGAGGAGCGGTTTCCTCAGACGGTCATCAATCGAATTGCGTGGAAGAAACCGTACCCGATCTTGCGGCATCACTTCGGTCTGCCAACCATGCAGGATACGCTGAAAGGCATAGGGGAGATCGCCCAAGCGAGTGCCTTGGACGTGATCTCGTTGGGAGTGGATCAGGATGCGCAAGAGAACTTCTTCCATCCTGAGAGACAGGTCCGACGAGCTCGCGGAGCAGGCGGTGTTCCTGTACGATCAGCCGAGGATTATCGAGCCCTGTATCAGGCTTCGCGCCGTGGCAACTACCCTTTGCTGCGCACCTATTCGGGAACTGATGATTTCATTCGCCTGGCCGAGATGTTCGTAGAAACGATCAACATTGCCTGGTGTGCCATTCCCCTGTTCTGGTTCAACCAAATGGATGGAAGAGGGCCTTGGGATCTGGAGGATTCAATTCGAGAGCACCAAAGGGTCATGCAATGGTATGGAGAGCGAGGCATTCCTGTCGAGCTGAACGAACCCCATCACTGGGGAATGCGTGACGCGCCGGATACGATCTTTGTGGCCGCGGCCTATCTATCGGCATACAATGCGCGTGCCTTCGGAGTGCGCGATTACATCGCCCAGATGATGTTCAACAGCCCACCAGGTTTATCTGATGCAATGGACTTGGCGAAGATGGTCGCTTGCCTACGCATCACCGAGAAGCTGCAAGGACCGGATTTCCGCATTTGGCGGCAGACGCGCACCGGACTATTAAGCTATCCGTTGGATCCCGTCGAAGCTAGCGGACACTTGGCGGCGAGTGTCTATTTGCAGATGGCATTGAACCCACACATCCTGCACATCGTCGGCCACACTGAAGCTCACCACGCGGCAACGGCAGATGATGTGATCA
>DAOVIK010000370.1 GCA_030673735.1 Anaerolineae bacterium | reverse complement strand
GAGGATAAGGTCATCCGGGTCAATCTGTGGCGCCAGGATCTTTCGGCCTACGAGAATGGCGTGGAGGTGTACTACTGCCGCATCGCTTCCGGCTATGCATACTACAAGGACGACGAACGACACTGGCATACGCCGGTGGGCAGCTGGTACACGTGGCGCAAGATGATCTCGCGGCACATGGCCGGAGGGGACGCAGTAACGGGTTTTGATTTGCCGGGCGTGGGTTGGACGATCCTCTTTACTGCCACCGGTGAAGCCATCCATGCCACGTATTGGCACAATGACTACGGTGCCCCCCGATCGAATGGTTGCGTCAACGTGAGGCCGGAGGACGGGAAGTGGCTGTTCCGCTGGACCACGCCGGAAATCGATTATCATCCTGGGGACTTGACGATGCGTTGGCCGGATCGCGGCACGCTGATCGTCGTAAGCGAGTAATCAATCAGAAGTACTCATAAGTGAGGCACCATGAATCCCGATTCGGTCACGATCGGTCTGGCAGCGCTTGCCGGATTAGCGTCATTTCTATCCCCGTGCGTCTTGGCGCTGGTGCCGGCGTATGTGGGCTACTTGGGCGGATGGTCTGTCTCGTCTAGTGGAGAGGCCATCGAGAACCGCTGGCTAACGTTTAGACATGGGCTTGCGTTCGTGCTTGGCTTCAGCGTGGTGTTTGTACTCCTGGGCATGGCGGCTTCCGCGATCGGAGGCTTGCTGTTTGACAGTCGACAATGGTTGGCAAGGATCGGGGGAGTGGCGATTATCATCTTCGGCCTTCATACCATGGAAGTAATCCGCATCCCGTTCCTGGATTTCGATACGCGCAAGCACTACCGCCCTAATCCCAGCCTGGGATATTTGTCATCCGCATTAATGGGTGTGTTCTTCTCGGCAGGCTGGTCACCATGCGTCGGCCCGGTGTTGGGAGCCGTGCTAACGATCGCCGCGACCGGCTCGGGCGTTTCAAGAGGGGCAATCTTGCTGAGCGCATATTCAGTCGGTTTAGCTGTACCTTTTCTGCTGGCTGCCTTGGGCATTGGCAGAATCACCGAGCTGATGCGAAGGCATACCAGGGCGATCCGAGTTCTGTCAATCATCACCGGCGTCGTCCTGGTGATCATCGGCATCATGCTGCTTACCAATACACTGCATCTACTGGCAGCCTTCGATCCCCTTATCGATTTCGAGCTGTAGGGATTGCATGGGGAATAGCCGTGCGCGCAACTTGGGTCTGATTGTACTTGGCGGTGGACTGCTTCTAGGGCTTGCGGTTGGTCTGGCCCTTTTCTTGTTGCTTTCACAGTGGATAGGTTCGCGATCGATGGCGCCGGTGACGAGCACGCCGGCGCTGTCTCCGAGCGTTTCGCCGCAGCCCAGCCGAACGCCGACGTCGGAGCCGCTGGTCGAAGAGACACTGGAGCCATCACCGCTTCAAGGATTCCCGGCGCCGGACTTTGAACTGGAAAACCTCGAAGGCGATCTGATCAGCCTAAGCGACTATTATGGAAGCATCGTTCTGATCAATTTCTGGGCTACATGGTGCCCGCCTTGTCGGGCCGAGATGCCCATGTTCCAGGATCGGTATGAGCATTACGGCGATCAGGGCTTTGAGATTCTTGCTGTGAACTACGATGCGGGGCTGCGTGAAGTGCTGACATTTCAACACGAGCATGATCTGAGCTTCCCCATTCTGATCGACGCATCGAGGAGAGTTCAGGGTCTGTATGGGATTTGGTCCTTTCCGACCAGCTTCATCGTTGACCGCGAAGGCATCATACGCTACGTGCATCTCGGCCCTATGATGGGCGTGGTCCTTGATCAATATCTCAGAGGAGCTGGCATCGACTCATGATCAAAGTCATCTTATACACGCGGGAAGGCTGTCAACTCTGCGACGAGGCCATGGAGGAGCTGCAGAAGCTGCAGGAAGAGATACCTCACCAGTTGGTCGAGATCGATATCGAGTCCGACTCCGAGTTGCTAAGCCACTATCTTGAACTGATCCCCGTTTTGCAAATAGGTCCGTACACACTTAGAGCACCGTTCACGGCAACGGATCTGCGCGTCACGCTGTCGGCGGCGCGGGACGGCTTGAGCAGGGAGCCTGAAGAGGAATCCCGAAACCGAGATTGGTCGAGGCGAATCAATCGAGTCGTGCTTGGCCTCTCCCGTCACTGGCTTGCGATGGTGAACATAGTTGTGTTCATCTATATCGGCCTAGCCTTCGCTGCTCCGATGCTTGCGAAGGCCGACAATGAGCGATCGGCATCTGTCATCTATGCTATCTATGGACGGCTCTGCCACCAGTTGGCAT
>DAOVIK010000232.1 GCA_030673735.1 Anaerolineae bacterium | reverse complement strand
GAACCGCCCTTTTCATACGCTATCCTAGCTGCCGCGGTCCTATTTTCGAACACTAACCGCCCTCTTGGTTATATCTTTTTCTAATCATTATCCAATCTTGCCAAACCGCAATCACCCGCTCACTGCGGGCTATCTTGGCTGTTGAATTTTAGATTCGTGGGGCGGTTCTGAATTCCGCAACTACCTTTTCAAATGACGCGTAGAGACGTTTCATGAAACGTCTCTACGGTACATATCAGACGAAGATTCCGCTAATTGCTTGGCCAATTCACTGGCAGCGGCATCGGGCATTCCGATGTGTGTCCCAATTTTCTGTTGGGAAGACGCCCCTACGAGGTTTGTGTTGGCAAACCTTCCCATTCCGACAGGCACTCACATATGACTCGTAGTGGCGGTTCGGGAACCGCCACTACAACACGCTTGCATCGTGCAAAATTGCATTTCCGATAGGTGAAAGCACCATGGGAAGCAACGGGCCATAGGGCATCGCGAGGCCGGTCCATCAGCGGCAAGCAAATCCCCATGACGGCGGTGCCTCGCAAGATAATCCAGCTCCAAGAGATAATCCAAATGATCACTCTAATTAAAACGGGCCGCCAAATGGCGGCCTACTTCAAACCATATATGGATATGCGAAGTCTATTGGCGAATTACCAGGGCTCGATCCATTCGTCGCACATCGTAGGCATTGCATCAACAGCGCCGCCCGGCCCATTAAACGGCGAGGTGATCTCATAATGCAGATGGAAGCCGGTAGCAAATCCAGTATCGCCAACTCGCCCAATCACCTCGCCGCGATCAACGCGCTGCCCCACCTCGACGGTAACTGCTTGGAGATGCATGTACGTGGCAAACCAACCAGTGTCAAAGCAAATCTCGGTATGCACCATCTGCCAAATGTTCTGAGGCACATCCAATTCGGGAAATGGCTCGAGAATCGACTCACATTCCTCATTCAAGCAACGTAAATGCTGGCGCTCCTTCCAACAATCAAGGGCTCGCAACTCGACATAGTTGCCCATGCCTCCATTCCAATCCCCCTCATCATGTGCGCGCCCTACAATGGCGTAGTCAGTCGTCGAAAGCACGTTAGCACCCTCGATGCCCGGAAAGCGAATGTCCGTCCCCCAATGGGGATATGGGAATGGCCACCGCTCATCGCAATACTCCCTGAGGATGACGACGATCTCGCAGACATGCTGCTCCATCGGCCAGCCGCTGAAGGGAGTGCCGTCATATGTCCAACCAATCCGGCTGCAATCGCCGCCCGGCGGAATGGGATCGAATCTCCATTCGGGAACCGCAGAGAGCGGTGCGCTGTCCTTTGCCTCGGCTTGAACCACGCTCACTAAAACCAGGAGAGCAAGCGTGATTGCACGCGATAAGCTGACTATTTTGCTTTGACGAACTGCTTTCTGCATGCGAAATCCTGATTGACTTCAGTCCAATACCAGAACATTATTGGCCACGTAGGTTATATCACTTCCATGATAAATCCTACGCATGCCGCAACGCAATCGCCCGCCCCCAGCGGGCGATCTTGTACACTCGGTTCTCTTGCAATATCAGGACCTCCGAAACTCAGGGATTCCCCTCAACGTGCTCCTCTCCGTCCTGCACGATATCGGGCCTCCCCTGCAGAATGCGCTTTCCGACTTCGATGAAACCTCGCGCACGTGCCAGGGAGCGTCCCGGATTCAAGATCGTCACGGCGAAGATCCAGATCAGCACGATCTTGAACATCTCCGGATCCTGATCCCACACCAAGTACAAAAAGGAAAAGTCGATCACGGTCATCACCGATTCGATGAGCATCGAATCGCGCGTGTCGACCTTGTGGTCAGGCCAGATTCCTGTCTCCCAGATGTTGAGCTTCTCCTGGGCCAGGAAGGTTCGCCAGATGATCCACACAATAAAGATCCCAATTGCAGTGAGAACCGGCCAAACCAGTTGATACTGGAACAGGGTGATGCTCAAGGCTATCGTAACCGTTAGATCAACCTCGAAGTCGTGGTAACCAAGCCAAGTCTGGCGAACACCCTTGACGCGACGCGCGATCGGGCCGTCGAGCCAATCGGTCGTAAAGGCCACGATGGTCAGCCACACAAGGGTTCTAAAACCCAGTGGATCATGCCTGGTGAGGGCTATCCAGCCGATAAGCATCGCCAGTACGATGCGCAGGGCGGTAAGTGCATCTGCCAGGAGTTTCACCCTTTAGCACCTCCAAGCCTCTATTCATTTATACAACATAGCGCAAGAGGACAGGCTGACAACGCCCTGATCACATGCTTCACAGAAGCGTATCTCCAATCCGGCAAGCCACCATCAAGAGATTCGCAGGGGCGACCACCGCATAATGTGCGGCGCAGCAGCCGCCCGATACCACTTGCAGCTCGGAAAGCCCCTCCAATCTGTTCCAAGCCTTGTCAGTGATTCGTAGAGACGTAGCATCCCGCTAGAAGCGTGCGGGACGAACGGTGCTACGTCTCTACGGTACACATACGGCGAGGATTCTATGAAATGCTGGGCACGCTCTCAAGCGAAGGCGTCGGGCGTCCCGATGCTTGTCCCAATTTAGTGTTGGGAGGACGCCCCTACAACGTTGCTATTGAAGCCTCGCTACAATCCGTCAAGCTAGCTTGAGGGAGACGACGGGGTTACAGTGCGCTGCGTTTAAGCCGCGCTATTCGGAGCGCTTCGTCGCACGAATTCTGCAATACTGGCTGCGCGATCATTGATCCGCTCCAGCCTCCTGAGAATCAGCATCTGGATGCGGTTCGAATCAGGCGATAGCTGGCCGGCATCGAATCGCTTTTGGAGACGCCTGCGCGCCTCCCAATAGCTATGATCATTCTCGTCTTCCATGTCGGCAACCATATCAGCCATGTCCTTGTCATCCCTTTGGACCGCCTGCAGCGCCATCAGGTAGATACGGTATGTCTTTTTAACGAACTCCTCCAGCTCTTCGATCGCCTTGGGTTCCAGGCGTGATTGGAGCGAGAACGTATCAGGCAGTATCTCTGTAAGCGAGACGGTAATATCACCCACGCGCTCAATATCCGTCACCAGCTCTCTGAGGTGCAACAGTCGCCTCTTCTCGGACCGGCTCAGGTCGCGATCGCTCAACTCAAAGATGTAGCTCTCAATCTTTGCGCATAGGGGATTGATCACATCAGACTCGAGCTTCAGGAGCCGCTCTGCGGCTTCCTCGCTTCCCGCGAGCGAAGCGCGGCGGCTCAGGTCGATCATTTCAGCAGTCAGCTGCCCCGCACGCACCAACTCTCTCGCCGCCTCGACCATCGCCACGCTTGGATGCCTGTACTGGCTATCATCAATGAAGCGCGTCAGAGCTGACTCGCGCTCCTCATCCTTGATGGGAACCAGGATCTCAATTAGCCTAGATAATGGGCGGATGAATGGAAACAAGACGACGCTTACGGCCACATTGAATATCGTGTGCGCGTTGGCGATCTGCCGAGCGAGGTT
>DAOVIK010000308.1 GCA_030673735.1 Anaerolineae bacterium | reverse complement strand
GGGACGCTGCGGGCAGGAGTTCAGCTACTGCGAACAGCAGGGCTATGACCTGATCGAGGAAGGGGCCAACATAGGCACCTGCGTTTTCCCCGATGGATCGTCCTGCGGGGAGCTGCAGTTCTTCGAGGGCGATTGCGGTCCCGCCGAATAAGATCACACCGCATTGCTTGGGCTGTCTCATGAGCGCTTCTTGCAGCATCATGGGACAGCTTTTGCTTTGGTTTTGTCAATTCTGATACCATCCACCCAAAGGGGTGTGGGTGCGTTTCATGAAACGCACCCACGCTTCAATCATGTAGAGGAGCGCGGCGATAGGAACGGACCATAGGGCATCGATCCTGCAAGAACACCAGGACAGGCGGGCAGCCACCGCCGGCAAGCGTGGCGCCTCGACGGCGGCCCATCAGCGGCAAGTCAAGCTACAAGGGATAATCCAAATTGAGCTCCGCGGGCCGAGCGATGCAGTTTCCATTCAAGGGCATTGGTCTATAATTGCTCGGTAGGCTGACAATATGACCAGAAGCAATTCTTCAATCACGGCTGGGACTTTGCGACCGCCCCCGCTGAAATACACTCAGATCTCGCTTCCCCTCACGAGGCTGCACTGCGTTACCTGCGGCTCGGGCCCTCCGCTGATCATCGTTCCGGCGACGGTATCGCTGATAAGCCAATGGAATCCGCTGGCGCAGTTCATGGGGCAGCGTTTCACGGCCACTTTTTTCGAGCTTCCGGGACACGGCAAATCGACCCCCTATCCGTTCCAATTCAGCAGCCGTGCGGTCCCGAAGACCGTCGAGGCGCTGGCGGACAAGTTGGGCTATCGAACGTTCAACTTGATGGGTTTCTCCTTTGGGGGATTGCTCGCGCTGCGCACGCTGGAACACCTCAAGCATAGGATCGAGAACGTGATCCTGCTCGCCCCCGTGGTGAGTCACCGCGCGATGAAGTATTCCCCAGCCAAGCAGCTGTTGCTGCGAGGCATGGCGGATGTGCTCAAGAGGCCCCGCATCCGCAAGGTCGTGCACCAGATCCTGCACTCGGACCGCATGGAAGGGCCGCTGCTCTACGGCATAAGCAGGTTCGGCAATCTGGATCGGAGAATCTTGGAAGGGATGGATGCGCTGCGATTGCCCATCAGCACGCTGGACGTCTTTGCGCATACGTTAGGGGAGATCCTGGTGACCGAGTTCAGCTCCCCATCCGTTCCCTTCAAGATGCCCTGCTTCTTTACTATGTCGGTCAACGACGACATGCTGGACTACGATCTCACCGAAAATCTCGTGCGCGGTCTGTTCACCGACATCACGATACGCAAGTTATACTTTCCCTATCATCAACCCCCGCATCCCCCCACGTTCGAATGGCTGGTTTCGGAGTTCGGCGAGTTCCTGGAAGAGATGGACTGAAGGCTCTGTTTCAAGGACATGCCGCTTCGTTTGAGTACATAGGCTCAGGGGCCCGATTGAGATAGCCCTCTCGCAGAGGGGAATCGATGACGCTGTTCTGGCTGGGGGCCGCATGGCTTGTGGGAATCGCCGCCGGAAAGGCTGGCGGGTTGGTGGTTTGGCAATGGCTGGTGCTCGCCGCCCTGTCGATGGCGGCGAGTTTGGTTTACCGGCGTGAGCGCGCTTGGCGCTGGCTATTCGCCTGCGCCGCTGTATTGGCGGTGGGGGCCGCACGTCTTCAGGGCGCGATGCCGGTGCTGGATCCCCCACACATCGCGGCGCACAACGACAGTGGCCGGTACGTAACGATTACGGGCGTGGTCGTGGACTTCCCGGATGTGCGCGATAGCTATGTGGGGCTTCGTATCGAAACCGAATCGGTGAGTGTCTCACGGGGGGAGAGCCAATCCGCACATGGATTGGTGCTCGTGCGCGCGCCGCGCTTCGCCGAGTATGCCTACGGGGACCGCATCCGCGCATCGGGCTTTCTCGATACGCCGCCAGACCTTGAGGATTTCTCCTACCGTGAGTACCTGGCTCGCCAGGGGGTTCACAGCTTGATGTATCGGGCCGAAGTCGAACGCTTGGCCAGCCGTCAAGCCAACCCGCTCATGCAGCTGGTCTTTGATTACCGCAGAAAAGCTCTGGAGACGGTGTATGAGCTGTTTCCCGAGCCGGAGGCGTCGCTCCTGGCGGGGATCCTGCTGGGTGTCGAAAGCGGCATCCCACAGGAAGTCCGCGAGGAGTTCAACACCACCGGAACCACGCACATCATCGCCATCTCGGGCTTCAATATCACGATCGTCGCCGGACTGATCGTATCGCTGCTGGGACGCTGGCTGGGTGCGCGCCGGGGGGCAATCGCGGCGGGCTTGGCCATATTGGTCTACACGTTGCTGGTAGGAGCCGATGCGACGGTAGTGCGAGCCGCGATCATGGGCGGCCTGGCGCTGATCGCGCGCCGCTTGGGGCGAGAGAGCGACGCGTTGACTGCGCTTGCGGCAACTGCCGTGCTGATGACGCTCATCAATCCGTGGATTCTGTGGGACGTGGGGTTTCAGCTCTCGTTCGCCGCTACGTTGGGTTTGATGCTCTACGGCGAGCCACTGCACAGCGCCTTCGTGGGTTTTAGCGCGCGCTGGCTGCCGGCAAACGACGCTGAACGGATTGGTCGACCGGTGAGCGAATTCGTGCTCTTCACGCTGGCAGCGCAGGTCACGACCTTGCCGGTCATGGCGCTGCACTTCAATCGTGTGTCATTGGTATCGTTGATCGCCAATCCGGTCATCCTGCCAGTGCAGCCGGCGGTCATGGTGTTGGGGGGGTTGGCCGCAATCCTTGGC
>DAOVIK010000093.1 GCA_030673735.1 Anaerolineae bacterium | reverse complement strand
CTGCCCGCAGCGTCCCGACAGGAAGTCCCATTGGGCACACTGGCTGCCATCCGGGAACTTGCACACGGAATCCTGCCCGGCGTCAGTTTCAACGGTTGCCATCTCGTAGTCCAATCCGAGGCAGTACACCGCCGCCGGGTTGGCCAGGCCCGCCGGCCCTTCGGTGGCGTCGTCTGCGGCGGGCGTCCCGCAGGCGCTCAAGGCAATCAGCAGTGCGATCGTACTTGCGACTTTCATCCGGCTCAACATGATCTTCTCTCCATCTCCAAATCGTCGTTTGTGAATTCCTACACTATAGACGCCCTTCGGAGTCGCGTTGTTCCCGCTGGCATCAAACTCCCTTGCGCCTGTAGTATCCTTGTTATCGCCATTCGGTCAAGCCAAGGATGCAATCTCGCACAAGCAGGCCGGCATGATCCCCACACGCAGGATCGCACGCTTTGCATGGGACGCCTGGCGCGCCGCACGTTCCGGCCCGGACGCCATCGCCTCACGACGTCAAGCGCGGCTGGAGGCGCTGCTGGAATTCGCTCGCTCCCAATCGCGCTTCTATCGCGATCTCTATGGCAATCTCCCAAATCCGATCCATGATCTGCAAGAACTGCCTCCGGTAACCAAATCCTCACTGATGGCTAACTTCGATGACTGTGTCACAGACCCCGCGCTGTCGATGAGCGGGGTGGAAGCCTTCGTCGCCGATAAAACCCTGATCGGGAGCCGCTATCTCGACCGCTTCGCCGTTTGGACCACTTCGGGAACCTCGGGATACCCAGGCATCTACATCCAGGACGGCGAGGCTCTGGCGCTTTACATCGCCCTGGCCGCTGTGCGCGCCACGCTGGCATGGAATTCTCCTTTGTCGATGCTCAAGATCCTGGCCAAGGGCCTGCGCGTGGCGCCGATCGTGACCTCGGGCGGTCACTATTCCTCGACCGCCCTGCGCGATCTCGCGCTGGCAGTCCGCCCTTCCAAATCCGACCTCATTTCGGACCTTTCGGTGCTGACGCCACTGCCTGACCTAGTGGGCAAGCTGAATGCCTTCCGGCCCGCGGTCATGGTCGGCTATCCGCTGGCTCTTCTTGTGCTCGCACGCGAGCAGCAGGCCGGGAGGCTGGATGTCAATCCGGTCTTCATCTGCCTGGTGGGAGAATGGCTGGCGCCGGCAGCCCGCAAGCAGATCCAGTCGGCCTTCAGTTGCCCGGTGCGCGACACGTATGCCGCCTCCGAGTTCCTGGGCATCGCCTACGAATGCGCGCACTCGCGACTGCATGTCAATTCGGATTGGGTGATCCTGGAACCCGTGGATGATGCCTACCAGCCCATCGAGGCCGGCGTTCCATCACATTCGGTTCTATTAACCAACCTGATCAACCGCATACAACCCTTGATCCGCTACGATCTTGGCGACAGCGTCACGGTCTACCCCGATGCATGTCGATGCGGAAGCCCGCTTCCCAGCATTCAAGTCGAAGGACGTCAGGACGAGATCCTCTCCTTCCGCGATCCCGGCGGCAACACGGTCCATCTGGTTCCCATGGCGATCGCCACCATCGTAGAAGAGACGCCGGGCGTTCAGCGCTACCAGATCATCAAGACCGCCCCCGAGATCATTTCGCTGCGCATCGAGCCGGCCAGCGAGACCGATCAAGAGGAGGTCTGGCGCCAGGTCATCCTGCGCGTGGGCGGGTTTCTGGCGCAGCAAGGGCTGCAGCACGTCAAGCTGGAACGATCCCCCCAAGCTCCGACGGGAGATCCGCGCAGCGGCAAGTTCCGCCTCGTTTGGTCGGAATCAAATACGCCGCGCTAGCGGCGCATCTAACCGGCAGATTCAGATATTTCCCAACGCCCCAGATGTCTTCTATTGATTCAGGATTTACCCTCGCGCGGCAGCAAGGCCATCGATTCCACATGGGCGAGATTAAAGAGCACCGCCGGAGATTCTGACCTCACTGTGGGATAAAGCGTAGCCACGAGCTGGGCATCGTACAGCGCCGAAAAGATTCGATCGCCTTCGAACATCACGCTGCCAAACTCGAACTTGCCTGAGGTCTCCATCTTGCCGATCAACTCATAGCCGCCCAAGCTGACGTGAATCTTGTGGGAGATCGTGGAGGCATAGCCCCGGCGCGCGCCGGATATTGGACCGATCTCGCTCCTCCCGCTGAGGAGTATGGACACGATCTCCTTCTTTACGAGCCACAGCTTCGGATAGCGCGCCACCAGCTTTCCCAGTTGATGCAGGCGATTCAAGTGCGCGCCCTCAATCTCGACGTACGACTTGGTAGGAATGTTTATGAAGCTGAAGAGCCCCATCCCGCCCGGCTGCAATCTACCCAGAATGCGGTAGCCCGTCGTATAGATCTCTACGGAAAGCGCACTCCTGGCCATGGGTACCTCCAGTCAGATAAACAGGATGGCAAGAACAGACGATCGCATCTCCAGTGTAGCAGAAGGACGCTCCTGAGTATACGATGCGGAGGAAAATGCAAGCCTAGGTTGACTGGCGTTGATTTGCCGATTTGAGGGGGCGGGCTCTCTCCCCATCCTGGCGCCTCGGCTTTGCTTGGCGACGCGAATGGCGGTCGGTCTCCAGCATTGCATGCAGTTCGACCAATGCGTCCGGATCGTACTCGCGCCTTCCACAGGCATCGCAGACCATTGCTGCGAAATCCGGAACGCAGATGACATGGCCATCCTGCATCGTGAAATACGAGACCCTCTGGGGGACCAGGTAGCCCACTTGGCATTCGGGGCAGGGATAGTAGGATCTACGCGCCTTGGTCTTGTTCTCTTTGCGATCTGGCATTTCTTCCAACTTCAAGGCGATTGGTTGTCGTTGGTCAAGCGAATCCGTTATCTGTGGGCCGTAGCGACCGCACCAGCGCTCGCCTTCTTCTCCTCAGATGCTGCAACTAGATGCTGCCGGGAACCAATTCTTCATACCGGAGTGAGATCGAAACTACACTAAAATCGGAACAGTGTTCGGCATTGTAGCACAAGGATCATCAATATGCGGAGGGTGACTCTAGTCACTCCTGAGCCGCAATCGCAAAGTCATAATGAGGGATTAAAGCGAGCTCTGATAGAGGCCAGTAAACCAGCACCGCCTTGCCGATGATTTCCTCCTGGTCCAAATTCCCCCAGTTCTGTGAATCGCTGGAAGAGTTTCGGTTGTCTCCCAAAACGAAAACCTCTCCCGCTCCGATCGTCCACTCGCCGTTGTATGACGGCGGCGCGGCTATGTATGGCTCATAGAGCTGGACGCCGTTTACATAGACCTCTCCATCGTGAACGCTCACCACGTCCCCTGCAATACCTATCACGCGCTTGATATAGCGTCGGTCTCGATCGAGCGGAAAATAGAAGACCACAACATCTCCGCGACCAGGTTCATCCCACAGCATCGCCAGGCGATTGACGACCACGAACTCGCCGTTATGAAGACTGGGCTCCATGCTGTTGCCCTCGACGCGAATTCGCGCCGTCACGAGGTTAACCACGATAAAGAGCCCCACAGCAATCAGAACGGTCTGCAGGATCTCTCCCAGCAACCTCAAGAGCCGGGACCCTCTTCCCGGAGAGGATGTCGCGCCCCAGTCTAGGGGCGCTTGTTCAAAATCGTGACGCTCATACACGGCATTGGCATTATAAGGCCCGCGCAGATGACTGACAAGCCTCCAGCAACAAGGGAATTTGTACTAGGTCCCGCGCAATGGTCCGCTGTCACTGCGAGACCACCATGCATCTGGGTTGGTGTTCGGCCGTCCTGTGGGGACGCCAGGGTCACTTGTGCTTCTTGCCGTGTGGGAGGATATCTCGCCGATTTGGCTATGAGGAGCGCTTGCGAAAGGTAAGACGCAAGGGGGTTCCAAGGAACCCGTATTCCTCTCGAATGCGGTTTTCCAAGAAGCGTTCGTAGGTGAAATGCACCAGCTTCGGATCGTTCACGTGAAAGAGGAAAGTGGGCGGATCGCTTCGGACCTGCGAAGCGTAGAATATCTTCAACCGCTTGCCGGATTTCGAAGGAGGCGCATGAGCGTCAAGAGCAGCCCGTACGATGCGGTTGAGTTTTCCGGTGGGAATGCGCCGCAGCCTTTCCTCTTGAACCTGCAACGCCAGCGGAAGCACCTTGCTCACGCGCACCCCGGTCTTGGCCGAGATGAACAGCACCGGAACATAGTCAAGGAAGTTGAGGCTTTCTCGCACCTGCTTTGTGTAGGCAGGCATCGTGTGTGCGTCCTTGGGCACGATGTCCCATTTGTTGACCAACACAATCACGCTCAACAGCTTATCTAGCGCCATACCCGCGATGTGCTCGTCCTGCGCCGTGATGCCTTCGGGACCATCGATCAGAAGCAGGACCACATCCGCCCGATCCATCGCCTTCAATGCCCGGAGAACGGAATACCTTTCCACTCCCGGCTCAATGCGCCCACGGCGGCGGATGCCGGCCGTGTCGATCAGCGTGATAGGTACGCCACCGTAGACCATGTGCGTATCGACGGCGTCTCGCGTCGTGCCGGGGATCGGTGACACGATCACACGCTCCTCACCCAGCAAGCGGTTGAGCAGGCTTGATTTGCCGACATTGGGCCGGCCCACGATGGCGATATGAAGCGAAGAATCCCTTTCATCCTCGGGCGCCTCCATGGGGCCTAGCGCCTCGAAAAGCTGATCGAGCATGTCTCCGCTTCCGGTCCCATGCAGCGCGGAGATTGGGAGCGGATCACCCATGCCTAGTTCGTAGAATTCCACCGCCTGTTCCCTGCGGCTTGCGTTATCACATTTGTTGACCACCAGCAGCACCGGCGGAAACAATACGCCATCGCGTTCGCGCTGCTGCTTCCGCAGGATCGCCGCCACCTCGCGATCGGGCGGCGTCAAGCCGCTCTCAACGTCGACGAGGAATATGATCGCGTCCGCTCCGCGCGCCGCCAACTCCGCCTGCGCACGGATCTGCTCGATGTAGTCGGCCGAGTCCAGCGACAAGGGTTCACCCTTGCCGAGGGCCGTGGGATCGATGCCCCCGGTATCCACTACATCAAAGGCAACGCCGCGCCATTCCGCCTCGGCCACCAGGCGGTCGCGTGTCGTGCCCGGGCGATCGTCCACAACCGCCAACCGTTCTCCGGCCAGACGATTGAAGAGCTTGGATTTACCTACGTTGGGGCGTCCTACGATGGCGACAACCGGTTTGCTCATCAGCTTCCAGGTGTCGGCGTTGCCAGTTCGGTGATGGTTACTTCAATGGTCTCGGGAAGAACCGCCTGTACTTCGACATCCTCGAGATTTATCAGCACCAGCGGCTCTAGCTGGTGCACGCCGGGCTCGAGACCGTCGAGATCGAGTACCACAACCACATCATCCTCTTGGAGATCCTCCAGCGTAGGCTGCGGTCCCTGGAGAAAAACTCTCACCGTGTCCGGTGAAACTTCTGCCGCAAGGCCCGTGTCCAAGCCGATGATCTCCAGGGTACGGGTTATGGTGATCGATGTCTCGAGGGGTTCGATGGTTACGACCAGCGTGATGTTAGGATCCCCGATTACCGTGAAACCCTCCGGCAAGGAAAGAAGCAGCGTGCGTTCGATGGTCTCGCTCACTCCGGTCAGCACCAGGGGTTCGGTTTCCACATAGCCCGGCAGCAGATCGATTGCTTGTGGATCCTCGGCCCGTATGGTAACTGCCGTTGGCGTGTACGTGATGGTTCCGACCCTATAGCCGGAGGCAGGTTCAACCTGGATGATTGGCACTACGCCTACCAGCCGGTATCCACTCAGTTGGACAAATGATACCTGCACGGTGGTCGTCACCGGCGTTACGCTGACGCCATCGACAACACGGCCGGCAATATCCAGGGGCAGAATCTCGACATCCACGCTCATCTCGCTGCTACGTCCTGTGACATCGACATTCGCACGTAGTTCCTCAACCTGCGTCATCAGAGAGCTGGGCCCCTCGACCGTTGCCCGGTCCGGCGTCGCCACCGGATCTTCTTTACTATACCCTGTGGCCGGCTCCCCGCTGAGCTCAACGTTCACCGCCATTCGCTGTGAAAGCGAGGGCTCTATCGCCAGCTCGATGGTCGCCGGTTCAAAGGAGACCACGCGCACCATATCCACATCAACCACCGGTGTCACGTCCACTGTGTAGCTACCGTCCTGCAGGCCGGTCAGATCGACCACCAAACGCACATCGCTTTCGCTCAGTTGCTCCCAAACGCTGGTCGGGGTTCGCAAGGTCATTGTTCCTTGCTGCGGCAAGGATCCAACGAGCACGAATCCTTCCTCTACATTGGTGTACTCGATGGTCACGGTCCCGGGGAATTCCTGTGTGGCCAGAGGGTCGGCCTCATTGACCGCCGCTGCCCACACCAGCAATGCAATCACGAGGGCCAGAAGCAACGATCCCATGTTCTTGAGGAACCAACGCCATACCACCATTTTGGATTATTGCCCTTGCGCTTCAGCCTGGATGCTTCTCAGGCGTGTTAGCACTCTGCTGACCCATATGGGCAGAATTCCCTGTGCTTGAGGACGGTAGAAGGCGATCAGG
>DAOVIK010000329.1 GCA_030673735.1 Anaerolineae bacterium | reverse complement strand
GTTGTTGCTGTGGGGCGCGCCGCCCCACCAGGCCTCCGGATCATCGTTGGATAGATGCGTGGTTGCGCGCAGCCCTACGCTGAGCCCGTTTTGGTTGGCATCGCCTATCGCCTGCAGCAGTTCATCCGGATAGGGTGCAATAGCGGGATCAAAGGAAAGCATTGGATTGGAGGCTGCGTGCTCCCACACCCATCCAGGCGTCAGAATCACGGCATTAGAGCCAAAGCTGGAAATCTCCTCCCAAGCATGCGGCAGGAGTATGGGCCAGCGAGGATGATAGGCTGGGAGGAGTTCCACGCCGAGCTCGAACTCCGAGCGAGCGCTGATCTCCGGCGCCACCACGGATGGAGACTCAGCTGCCTCGTCCCACCACCGCCAGGCGGTGACGACGTCATCCAGATTCTGGTTGATCGAACTCGAAGTTAGTTCTCCCTGTACTCCCTCCGGGCCCAGGTCGGCCGGACTGCCTGCCTCGCCGCATTGCATATTGCGGCAGTAGCGGTAGTCCATCGGTTCGCTGAGATCCAGAGGACTGTGGAGCGTGTATATCCATTCGAACTCTCCAAGACGCCACATTTCCAGCGGCTCGGACCAACCTTCAAGATTGAACTGCATACCAACTGTTTCGTAGTCGGGGGTGTTCTCGGGAACGGTCAGACGAAATAGGACCGAACCGCGTTCATTGCTGTGCCAGGTGGACACGGTGTCGATGAGCGTCACATCCTCGGAGGGGACGATGACCTGTCTGGTTATCAAGGCGCCCTGGCCATCGCGCTCGGCGTTCCATAGGCCGTCTCCCAGCGTGTACTTGTAGCGAAGATCGGTGCCAGCATACGTCTCGGTGATCAGCACGAAGTGGGTTGCATCTAGGGCGTATAAAGTGGGCATGCCAGCTGACGATAGGATCGATGCCCCCTGGAGCTCACCGAAGCGCGCTCCTAGCTGGCGTACGTTGCCGGCGATACGTACAGGGACTCCGGTGATTGTGTCTCCTGGAACCGTAAGCTGGAAGGTCACTCGCACTCTCTGCGCTGGAGCCAGGCGAAATTCTGCCGAAGTTGTCCGTTCGGCAGCGACCAAGGCGCCCTGTTGTGCGGGTTTGTAGGAGCCATCCGGGCTGGCAACCGTGATCTGGTGAACTCCGGGCCGCAATCCCTCCAAGCGAAATGCACCTTCTCCATCCGAGAATGTGACCATTCCCCCGGCGCTTACCATGAGGTAGGGCAAGGGCTCATCGCTGGTTGCGCTGCGTAAATGGCCCATAATACGCCCGGTTTCGCCCTCAAAGGTTCCGTCGCTCCAGGCAGCGATAATGTCTTCGATTTCCATCGGACCCGGGATGTGAGCCATGCGGAAGCGAACAGGATCCCCGAAGGTATCGGCTTCCTGCGCCGATCCCGGATAAGTGCGATCGTAGCGGTAATACAGCAGTGATTCTGCGGGGACGATCAGGCTCGCCTGGTAGCGACCATCGTCAAGAGAGGTCATCGCGACGCGCTGCTGGTTGTGCTCGAGACCACTGACTATGTCCAGCAAGACCAAATCTAGATTGGCACTGGACGATGTCCCGTCTGGCGGAATGACGCTGAAAACGACCTCAGTGGAGAGCATGGGCGTCGGACTGGGAACCGGCAGGGGTGTTGGCGGCCCACCTTCCAAAGGTGGGCCAAGCGGCTGGGAGCAAGATATGGCAAGAATAGCCAGCCCTATGCTGATCACCAGCAGGAGGCAAGCCTTTCTCATGGATGCAGCCCCAGGCGACGGATGAGTTGGAAGCAGATTTCTACGTTGGGAATCCTCCTGGTCGGTACGCTCAGTCGCGATACCCGCTCATCGCCTGAGTCCCAAAGAACGCTCAGCCTACCGCGCTTGATTTCAGTGCCACCAACCTTATCCCACGCAAAGGATCGCTTGCCGTACCGAATGCCATCAAGCGTCAGGGTTAGAGGTCCGAAGGCTATGGGCTGTCCCATCCGGAAAGCCTTCACGTAATCGGACATCAGGCGCGGATAGACGCGCTCCTTGACCGTTTCAACAAGCTGATCCAAGCCGGTGACCACGTTGGTCAAGCGCAGGGTCTGGCGATTGGCCATGGTCAGCAGCAGCTCAGAGCGGCCACTGGTACCCAGGAGTGGAAGGAAGTAGCGCGAGGCGTATGTGCGAATGGTGCGAACATGTCTCCAGAAGAAGACCACGGGCTTTTGCTTACGCTGGTACGTCATGCCGTTGGCAAATGTGCGCACCTTGATGCCGTGCCGCTGCCAAAGCGTGAACAGCGACCCAATACCGATCAGCGCCAATGCGGCAGCCGCGATCCAAAAAGGCATCGACCAGCGCAAGACGAGCGCGGGCCCATAATCCTGATAGGCGACGTAGCCCCGCCAGACTCCGATGGTCACCATGACCAACGCGCCGCCGAGTCCTACCGCGCCCAGAATTTGATACAGCAGACGCAGTTCACGTCGCAATCCATGCTCGGAGAGGAATTTCCCCAGGCTAGCGGTCGGCCGGGTTGAGGGATCGACTGGCATTTAGGCGCTACTCCAATTCGGCGCTCGCATGCACGCGTGCGGTATTTTCGCTCCACCCGATTGTGCGCATGCAAATCGCACAGACAGCCTCCGGGGTGCTGGGAGT
>DAOVIK010000420.1 GCA_030673735.1 Anaerolineae bacterium | reverse complement strand
CATCGCGATTCTGAATCATGCTTGACCATCATGAGAAGGTCTCGTGGACAAACCGCAAAGGAAGGAACCATGCGCACTCGCAGATATCTCGCATTAATCCTCGTCGTAATCGCCGTCACATTGACTACCTTCGCCTGCGACATTCCCATCCCCACGCCTCCCACCGAAACCGAACCGCCGCCGACGGATACCCCCCAGCCTCCGCCAACGAATACGCCCGAGCCCGCACTCGGCTCGATCAGTGGCGTTCTCTGGCATGAGATCTGTCAGTACACAGGTGGCCAAGGAGGCGAGCCACTGGTTTTAGGCCTTGGCTGTGTCGAATGGGATGGTGGCGTAGCGGCTGGCAACTGGGGACCAAATCAGATCTACGATCCGTTTGAGGTCGGCTGGGATGGCGTGACCTTGCACCTGGGCGCCGGCGCCTGTCCCTCCACAGGCTTGGCCACAACCATGACCAATAGCGATGGAGAGTATTCCTTCGCAGATCTGCCGACAGGGACCTACTGCGTTTCCTACGATTCCCTCAGTGATGGCAATGACACCATTCTCTTGCCTGGTGGATCGACATATCCTATCCGTGACCTGCCGGGGGGATCCTGGACCATCGGGCTGGCGGAGGGCGGAGATGAGGCTGGATGGAACTTCGGGCACGCCTGGCAGTTCTATAATTGATATCCGCTAGCCTGAATGCCATCGGAGGGGACAAGTCAATTAACAGTGGAGATCCGAGCCTCTTTGCATGAAGGATCCTGATCTAACAGCCGGGCTGTATCAAGCAATCTTGGATCGCAGATCGATCCGGCGTTATGACCCACAGGGAATCGATTCGGCCTCGATGGCGCGCGTGCAGCAGATCATCGAGGCCGTTGAGCCGTTGGTGCCCGAAAATGGATTTCACGTCCTGCACAGGCCTGGCATGCTGGTCGACAAAGACTTCATCAGAAGCATGGGCGCCTATGGCTACATTGTTTCGCCCCCGCACGTGATCGCGCCCTACGCCACCGGGGAACGGCTCCCTCTGCTGGACCTGGGATACCGCGTGGAGCAGATCGTGATCGGCCTGACGCTCCATGGTCTCGCATCATGCTACATCGGGACGCTGGGTCGAGAGCCGGTTGTACGTGCGCGCTTGAACCTGCCGCAAGGCTCACGCTGCGGAGCGCTTCTCGTCTTTGGCCACACCGCGACATCTCTTGGCGGACGGGCGGTGAATGCCTTCATTCGATCCGTACCTAAAGGCGATGCGAGGCTTCCCGAGGATCAGGTGTTCTTCGAGGACTCATTCAACCATCCGTGCGAAGCTCCCGAGTTTCTGCAACCCCTGATCACCGCAGGACGCAGCGCGCCCTCAGCGGTCAACGCCCAACCCTGGCTCTTCCTTTGGCGAGACGAGGCGCTTCACGTGTTCGTCAAGCGGCACAATCCCAAGTACGGCCGCGGCCGGGGGCAAGACTACCGCTATTACGATGGCGGTATCTGCATGGCGAACATCTCGCTGGCCATGAAGGCTTTGGGCATCCGCGGACATTGGGAGCTGGCGGACGAGTCATCGTATGCTGCTCCGCAGCATCCAGAAAGCATGCAGCCGCTTGCCGCGCTGCGCTTGAGCTGATTTCCCGCCGTGTCGACAATTCTCCGGGCGGCCCTTTGCATT
>DAOVIK010000227.1 GCA_030673735.1 Anaerolineae bacterium | reverse complement strand
TGGCTCCCATGAGTTTCCACTCATCGTTGTCCGGCTGGAAGCCGATGAACTCGGTCATCGCAGAATAGAACGACCCAAGGCTGTGTGGAAACTCCTGCGTCCATAGCGTCCGAAGTTGATTGCCCTCCCCCTCTGCAAATAAAACGCAGTCCTTTTCGCCAAAGCCATCGATCGACATGATGGCAGCACGATCAAATGGTGAAAAGAAGAACGTGGCAGCATGGGAGAGGTGATGCGTGACATAGTAGATGTCCAGCTTCGAGTGATCCATAAACTCCACGATCTGCTGGGTCAGCAGGGCCGAGTTGTCTTCCTTCAGAGTCATCAGGTAGTTGGGCACGCTGTAGAGGAATTCGCCCATGTAGCGAGTTCGCAGCGATTGAGAAAGGTTGAAGGGCTCCAGGTTGATCGCCGGATTCCAAGCCACCGCAAAGGCATCGATATCATCAAGGCCCATGCCGGTCCTTGCCAAGGCTTCTCGCACACCTCGAATGGGGAACTTTCGAGTCCGCTTTTCGCGGATCAGCCGCTCCTCTTCAACGGCAAAGGCAACTTCGCCATCCTTCAAGAGGGCCGAGGAAGTGTTGTATCCAATGGACAATCCGATTATTGCATTCTGGGCCATCTGCTGCTTCACCTCCTGCTCTCGCAAATGGTCACTTTGCCTGGACTTGGGTACGATCTGTCACTGAGCACAGCTCCACCGGACGACTCCAGCCTATTTACAAGAGAAGCCTCCCCAACAAACCGGAAAGCCCCCGAGGAGGTGCAGGACAATCCTAACATACATATCGAGTCAAGGGTCCATCGCATACGCTAGACATCGCGCACAGCAGCGAGATCAATGGACGCTTCGGGCGGCACGGCCCCTAGAAATCCCACCGAAATTGCATCAGGGAATCATCGCACAGCGCCGAGTTCACGGCAACGGGTGATCTTGAGCTTGGACAGCATGACGCCTTGGTTGCCTGCCAGCACAGGGAGTTCATCCGGGCAATGCACCCAATATAGCTCGAATTCAATGGGCCCAAGCGTGCAATCGGAAGGATCCCTTTCGTAGTGGAGCCAATTGTTGGGGGAAGTGCCGGTGAATTCGAGGTGATAGAAATGGCGGCGAACAGATGAGGGGCCGTCGGCATCCTCGAAGTGATGAACGTCCTCCCCCAGTTTTCCACGAAGCTCCAACTCGGCCTCGGATAATCCGGTTTCCTCGCACGCTTCGCGAATAGCCGCCATATTTAAATCCTCTCCGGGGCCGACGGTTCCAGCGGGGACTTGGATCCCCGCCTCCGGATGCTCGGTATGCCGGAAAACCAGCAGCTTGTCGCCCTGTGCGATATAGATCACTACTTTGTCGCGCGGCGATTCGTGCTTTTCCATGTTCCTGCTACCTCATAGTTGGATTGGAACCTTGGACCATCCTCAGCCTAGTTGAAATTGTGTTTGCGCCGGTATCTGCCCTCCAATTGCTGCAAATGCCTGCAGGGAGGTCATCTCTCGCCAGCTCGCTTTGTGGTCTGCGGCAGCAACAGGATGAGTGGCGTGCCGAGAAGCATCAAAGCTCCACTCAAGATGTACCCTTGACGCAGACCAAACAGGTCTCCTACGCCCCCCAGCAGAACTACGACGACCGAGCGGATTAGGAAGGCCATGCCCATATAAATCCCATTGGCGAGGGCGCGATTTTCGGGGTAGCTTTCCTGCACAAGCGCCATGATGACCGGCGTTACCGAGATGTGTGCAAATCCAAGCAGCGGCAGCATGGCCATCTGCCCCCATCCATTGAAAGCCACGAACAGAAACAGAAGCAGCGGCGAGCTTAGCATTGACAGGAAGAGGATCTGCCTTCGCCCCCACCGGTCGCTCAAGGATCCCCCCAACAAGGCCCCAATAACGCCAGCTGCCTCCAAAATCGAAAGCGACGCGCCTGCCCACCACAGATCAGCTCCTTCTTCGCTCAGGAAGGTGGGCAGAAAAGTGGTGATCGATGCACTCATGAAGGCACGAGCAACCAAGATAGCGGCCAATGGAACCATGAGCGATCTCATCTGTGGCAGGGCCGATCTCCATGGGAGGGCTTGGCCTGGACTTGGGGGGCGGCCTGAAACATCTCGGAGACGCAGCAAGAGCAGCGCTGATGTGAGCCACCCCCCGATCATCAACCAGGGCAGGCCCTCTAGGGTCAGGGCGCCAATGCCGGTCACGATCACGATAGGTCCCAGCGTCCGACCCATCTCCCCACCCACCATCCAGAAGCTCATGCCGCGGCCCAGGTTCCGCTCCGACATACGACCAGCCATGACCGGCCCTACTGCGTGCATTCCTGCAGAACTGATCCCGGCGATCAATAGCACAAGCGCCAGCAGAACGTAGGATGGCGCCACGCCAGCAAGGCTCATCATTGTCGCCGTGATGCCTGGTGCCAGGAAGACTAGATAGCGCAGGCTGACGCGATCAGCCAGGTAACCGATGAAAGGCTGGAGAATCGAGGGGCTTTGCAGGAAGACCGTCAGGAGACCCGCTTCGGTCTTGGAAAGCGCCAGCTTGGAGATAAAAGCTGGCAGCAGAGGCGGCAGGAAACCAGTGTACGTGTCATGGATTGCATGACCTGCTGCGAAGGTTGCTACCCGCCCAGTGGCAAAGCGTTCTCCTTCGACGGCATGAGCTTCCGGCAGTGGATCATCAGTCGGGGTAACCTTTTGAGGAGGTTGCGACAATAGATCTCCTTTCTTGCAAGGGGCCATTCTACCATTCAGCGCATGTCAGAGACGCATCGCATGACGATAGCACGTCCATCCAGATGGAAGCTTCCTTCGATGTTGGAGCCCAAGCGATGGCCATGCCAGGAAGCCCGAATGTCGGTAAAACTACACAGTACGCCGCCATCTAATAATTGCGCTCCGCTTGCTAATGAAAAGCGGAGCATCTCCTCATGCCACATGAATGGACACCACATTGAGGATAATTGCGCCTCACTTCTCGAGACATAAAGTCCTATGTGGCCAGGGGGAGTTGCCAAGGCTCAGATTTTCCGGCTCCGGTTTGCGGTTACACATATCCGAGCTTTGCCAGGGCGCTCGACATCCCCACTGCCAACCCCATAATCTGATCCCGAGGCGCCTCGAGTTCCGGGGCATTGATCGTTCGCAATATTCCGATTGATTCATCAAAGCTGCCAAGCTGGCGCTGGATTTCGGCCTTCATGAGCATTTCGGATGGATCAGCCTCATCCAGGAGTTCGATCAGCTTCTCCATATTAAGCTTGGCTTCATCGGATCTGATATGCTCCACCGGCTGAGGCTCCTCCCTCCAGGGATCGTTGCTCCGCCACCAAGCCACAATTCTCAGCCGCATCTCCTGCTGCTTCGCAGGCGCGATACCAGATGATAGCGCGAGCCAGTACTCTTCCTCCTCCAACTCCTCTATGTATGGCGCCTCCGACCACTCCGGATCCACATCATCCCCGGGTGGGCCGAGCTGCGGTGATTGCACCTCACCGATCTTCTCCGCCTCGGCGCTCCAATAGAAACCGTCACATTCATCGCACCGAGTCACTTCCGGAGGCTTCGGAAGCATCGGTGCGATCATCTTCCCATCTGTCCACACTGTTGCCCCAAATGTGTTC
>DAOVIK010000132.1 GCA_030673735.1 Anaerolineae bacterium | reverse complement strand
GCGCGCACAACTGTTTTGGGGATTGCTCCTGCTGGGAATTGGCGTTGTATTATTGCTCAACAACCTTAATCTCATACCGCAGAACATCGCTGATCTGTGGCCTGTGCCCGTTGTGCTGGTCGGGATCTGGCTCCTTGTTTCCGCCGCACGCAGGCCAAGGGGGCGGGGCCTAACAGCCGCAATCGTGGTCAGCGCAATTGGGATGTTCTGGCTGGCAGAGAGTCTCAATTGGATCACGGAAGATCTATTCCTCCCGGTCTTGCTCATGTCGATTGGCCTCGGCATCGTGCTTCGAGGATTGTTCTTCCGAGGGGATTCAGCGCTGTACTGAGATGCGTTCTCGTCGGACTGCCCTTGCGAGTGTTATCCGGATCGCCGCCGTTGGGGGTCTGCTTGCCCTTGAGGCATGCGCTTTCTCCAATACACCCCTCGAGCCTTGGCGTCCCATCAAGTCACGGGATGATGCTTCTACAGGACCTACAGCTACGGCCCATCCCCTGGTAACGCTTCTCCCCGTGGACGGCAACAGCCTGCATCGAACGCCCACGCCAGATCCCGCGC
The DNA here is from genome assembly GCA_030673735.1 of Anaerolineae bacterium. Taxonomy (GTDB): domain Bacteria; phylum Chloroflexota; class Anaerolineae; order Anaerolineales; family E44-bin32; genus W1033. The sequence continues at coordinate 5,113 of DAOVIK010000132.1, read as the reverse complement.
GTGAAACGCCGGTGATTCGAAGCGAGCCTATATACTATGTGGTTCAACGTGGCGACACGCTCCAAGAGATCGCCGACATATACCAGATCACAGTTGACGCCATCATGGCCGTAAATGATCTGGCTTCTCCCAACATTCTCCACGTGGGAACCACGCTTGTCGTCCCAGCACCCGATCTCCAGGTGCCCGGTCCAACCTACAAGATTCTCCCTGATTCCGAACTCGTCTTGGGCCCCGCAAGCCATCTGTTTGATTTGCACGCCAGTATCATGCTCTCGCGTGGCGCACTCTTGGATATCAGGGAGGAAATTGACGAACGGATCTATAACGGAGCGGAAATCGTGGAGCTTGTTGCCGGTCGCTATTCGGTTAATCCACGTCTCCTACTTGCCATTTTGGAATATCAGGGAAGATGGCTGACCAAAGAGGAGATTAGATCCAGCATCCAACTCTATCCCTTGGACTACCAGGAGCAGGGTTTCGAAGGATTGTTCAATCAGCTCTCATGGGCTGCCGATCAGCTCAACATGGGCTACTACCTTTGGCATGCTGGTTGGGAAGGACCATTCTTGTTTTCGAACGGTGTAGCCATCAATCCTGGAGAAGGTCTGAACGCGGGTACCGTTGGCGTGCAGTACTTGTTCTCCCAACTCTACTTGGCGGATGAATGGCGTGAGGTCGTTTCGGGGCATGGCTTTCATACAACGTTTAGCAAGCTGTTCGAGGATCCGTTCTCGCGGGCCATCGAGCCGCTTCTGCCTCCCAATCTAGCTCAACTGCCTCTTCAGCTTCCCTTCGAACCCAATAGGACCTGGGCCTATACCGGTGGGCCTCATAACGCATGGGGGGATGGCGCAGGATGGGCAGCCCTCGATTTCGCCCCCCCAGGCTTTTCTAGCGGCTGCGTGACATCTTACGAATGGGTTGTTGCTGTTGCTTCCGGCCTGGTCCTTCGCGCAGAAGGGGGAGCGGTGATCCAGGATCTCGACTCAGATGGCTATGAAGGAACGGGCTGGGTAATTCTATACATGCATGTTGAAGAACGCGATCGGGTTCAGGCAGGGACTTACCTCCGCGCCGGCGATAGAATTGGGCATCCCTCCTGCGAGGGTGGCCGTTCAACTGGGACACACGTACACCTGGCGCGCAAGTATAATGGGCAATGGATTTCGGCGGATGGTTCGATTCCGTTCAATCTCGATGGGTGGATTTCAGGTGGGTGGGGTAACGAGTATGAAGGGACGCTGAGCCGGGGGAATGTGACACTACACGCTTGCGAATGCCGCGCTCCCACTAATCGCATTTCACGATGAGGCTGGTTTGAACTCTGGCACTGGTTCTACCAATGTTCGCGCATATATGATGCTCACAGCGATGCTGTTGAGCATACTGGCTTGCGCGCAGGGGGACATCCCGGTCCCTCCGACCACCGATGCATCTGCCCTGGGTACAACCAGCGGATCGCCGGGGTCCAACCACGACCCGACTGCGACGAGCACGCCGGAGGCATCAAACCCTGATCCGACCGAAACAGTCCAGGCCACCCTGGATGTCACTCCCGATCGTCCAGAGCCTCTTGTCACACCAACATACCCTCCCACGGCAACCATGGCGCTTACCCAGAACGTTAGAACAATTCTCTATGAAGCTCAGCCGGGCGACACGCTGCGCTTCGTTGCTATGCGCTTTGGTGTCCTGCCCGAGGACATCACCATCCACGAGAGTGCCCTTCCTGAGCTGGACAACCTCATCGATCCCGGAAGCTTGATGCTCATTCCAAATCGACTGGGCGAGACGGGGCCTTCGGAACGTTTGATCCCGGATAGTGAGTTCGTCTACTCACCGCATACGGTTGATTTCGACATCGAGGCCTTTATTGCCGGGCAAGCGGGTTATCTGGGTAGATATCGCGAGCTCTTGGCGAGTGGCTGGCTCACGGGTGCTGAAGTTGTGGCCGTGGCGGCGCGTGACAATTCGGTCAATCCGCGCATCTTGTTGGCGATGCTCGAGTACCTGTCTTCCTGGGTTACGGATCCGACCACTCCCAGCGGCGATGAGCTTGAATATTCCCTGGGATATCAAGATGTCAGATCGAGCGGCCTCTATAACCAGCTAACCGCGCTGGCCAACGAGATGGGAGTAGGCTACTACGGTTGGCGAGCGGGAACCATAACGGAGATATCGTTTTCCGACGGAGCGATTGTGCGCTTGGCTCCCGATCAGAATGCGGGCACGGTGGCACTGCAATATTCGTTCGCGCAGCGCTACACCCCACAAGAATGGTACGAGGTAATCGATCCCGATGGCTTCATGAGCGTGTATCGCAGCCTATTTGGCGATCCTTGGTTTCTTGAGCACCCGCTCTATGAGCCGGGATTGAGCCAGCCGCCCATGATCCTGCCATTTCTCCCGGCCCGCCTCTGGGCATTTACCGGTGGACCGCATGGAGCATGGGAGCGAGAGGCAGCTTGGGCGGCGCTCGATTTCGCGCCGACGCTGGTCGAACCCAGTTGCGATGCTTCAATCGATTGGGCCGTCGCTGCCGCAGCTGGCTTGGTGGTTCGAAGCAGCAATGGAGTGGTGGTGGTGGATCTCGATGGCGACGGATTCGAGCAGACAGGGTGGGTGCTTACGTATCTGCATGTTGCCAGGAGCGGGCGGGTTTTAGAGGGCACATTCGTGGAGCAGGGGGATATGATTGGACATCCCTCATGCGAGGGTGGCGTGGCGACCGGATCCCACATTCATATGACGCGCAAGTACAACGGAGAGTGGATACTGGCTGATGGCCCGCTGCCATTCACCTTGAGCGGTTGGGAGGCTCATGCGGGAGTTCTTGCTTATCAAGGCGCCCTGACCAAAGGCGACCAAACCGTGCTCGCGTGTGCCTGCGCTTCCGAGGAGACCCTGATCTCGAGATGAAGGCAACCCACCGTCTCCTCTTGTCACTGCTGTTGTCAGCATTTATTGCGCTGACGGGCTGCGGCACTGTTCCCGCGGTGACGCCGCCGGGCGGTGAGCAGCAGCCCAATGCATCGCCCACTCCGGGATCAACTCCGCTTCCTACGCGCAGTCCACACCCTCCCGGGCAGCTCGTCTCCTACAGTGCTCAGAACGGTGATACGCTTCTCGCCGTTGCCGCCCATTTCAACACCACTGTGGAAGAGATCCTGGATGTGAATCCGGACCTGCCGGAGTGGATCACCACGCTGCCGCCCGGCTATCCGCTTCAAGTCCCTGCATACTACGTTCCGCTCACCGGATCGCCTTTTCACATCCTGCCTGATAGCGAAGTAGTTTACGGACCATCGGCGTCGGATTTCGATACGCGAAGCCAGGTCCTGCGGCGCCCCGGTTTCCTCACCGGGTTGACGGCATGGGCTTTTGAAAGGCAGCGGACCGGGTGGGAGTTGGTCCAGGTTGTCGCCGAGAATTATTCCGTAAATCCTCGCTTGCTCCTTGCATTGATGGAGCACCATTCGGAAGCACTGTCCAAGCCGTTCGCAGAGGACGATGAGATCGCATACCCGCTGGGCTACGAGAATCCACGCTATATCGGCATTTATGACCAGCTTCTTTGGGCCGCGGAACGGATCAACGATGGCTACTACGGCTGGCGCATGGGCACCCTGACTGAATTCGAATTGGCCGACGGCTTGCTGGTGCGACCAGATCCGTGGCTGAATGCGGGGACAGTTGCCCTGCAGTACTTGTTTGCCGGGTACTATGGCATGGCCGATTTCAACCATCTGGTAAGCCCGAACGGCTTCTATCGGACATACACCAATCTGTGGGGGGATCCTTTCGACCTTGAGGAGGATTTCATACCGGCCAACCTGCAGCAGCCGGAGATCATTCTTCCGTTTCTTCCCAATCATGTCTGGACCTACAGCGGAGGCCCCCATCCTTCGTGGGGGAGCGCCTTGCCCCTTGGAGCGCTGGATTTCGCACCGCCGGCCACTCTCCATGGCTGTGAGCCTTCGAGCGAATGGGTCACGGCTCCTGCGCCCGGAGTGATCGCGCGCAGTGGTGAGGCGTCTGTCCTGCTCGATCTCGATGGAGATGGCGACGAGCATACGGGATGGGTGCTGTTCTTCTTCCACCTTGCCAATGATTCCCTGGTCTCGCAAGGCACTGTCGTCGAGCAGGGGGATATGCTGGGACGGCCCTCATGTGATGGCGGCCGCGCCACCGGAACGCACGTGCACATCGCTCGCCGGTACAACGGGGAGTGGATACCCGCCGGGCAGCCGGTGCCCTTTGTGATGGACGGCTGGGTTGCAGAATATGGCGATGAGATATACCTCGGCACGCTTCGAAAGGGCTCCCGCGTTGTAGTTGCCTGCGATTGCGCGTCCGAAGATAGCAAGGTCATCTACCGTATTCCCTGAACTCCGATTGATCCTACAACCTGAGTAACCGATCCCACCTGCCGCCATTTCTTGGCTTGTATACACGGTGAATCGGGCAACAAATCATCTATTGTCTAGGGTTCGTCGAGATTGGGTGATTTCTCGCTTTTCAGGTTCGGCATCTTGTTGTACAATCGCGACGTCAATTGAATAACTGTGCAGCTCGGGTGCCCTACCCCCCGGATGGGAGGGCTTAAAGGCGAAGCCGGTGCAAGTCCGGCGCTGTCCCGCAACTGTAATTCGCTCTGGCGAAGAGCCAGGACGCCCGCCCGAACTGCGTTCTCCACCAGCCTCGAGGAAGGGAGGTGGGAGCGCTAAGTGAGTACTCCTACGACCCTCGTCGACGCGAGAGGGTCGTTCTTCGTTGCAGTCTGCGGCACATCACCTTCGCCGCAACGGTATTGATTCAGGAGATGAACAGACCATGAAGAAACACATGAGATTCGCGATTCCCTTCGTCATTGCACTGGCAACGCTGCTGGGATCATGTGGCCAGCCTGGCGGGGGAGACGAGCAGCAATCCTTGGATTCACAGCAACGCTATCCTATTACCGTCGTGGATGGCCTGGATCGTGAAGTCATCCTGGAAGAGCCGGCGCGGCGGATCGTATCACTCGCCGCCAGCACGACAGAGATGCTCGATGAGATCGATGCCCTTCAGTGGCTGGTCGGACGTGATGAATTCTCTGATACTCCTCCAT
>DAOVIK010000229.1 GCA_030673735.1 Anaerolineae bacterium | reverse complement strand
GGTTTTACAGTCGGAAAACAGACCTGCTTGTCAGGTTTGCTGCTGCTTGCTTGTCCAGCCATGTACAGCCGCCTTCTGATGCGGTAATGCTGCCCAGATTCCGCTACACAATGAGCAGACGTTGCTGGCCCGGCGCGCGGTGACATGCAACGCTCGGCGCAACATCCCATACTAGTCCCTTGCACAAACTCGCGCAACCCAGGGAGTGGACGCCGCTTTCAATCGTCGAAGGATCATCCCAGCAAATGGGCGCGCCATGATGCCCACCGCGGCATCCGCGTTGTCAGGCAGTGTCGCCGTACCCGAGTCGTTATACAGCGCTAGAAGCTCACCAAGAACGCGGTGAGGTACATAATCGCCCAACCGGCGAAGAATCCCAACACGTTGGGCCAAGACACCAACGGTGCATCGGTTTGGGAGGCGTAGCCGCGCAGGAGTCGCCCTACCTCAACGATCACCTGCCAGATCGCTCCCACGCCGACGCCTAAGAAGATGGAGGCCAGCAGCGGAGAGAAGGCGAAGCCGCCCAACCATGTGCCCAGGATGGCGGGTGCACCCGCCAACAGCGTGAGTAAAAGGAAATGCATGAGCTTGGGGCTCTGGCGCTGCGCTTCATTCGCACCTTCTCCCGACGTCCCTCCGGCTACAGGCAGCAGCGGCGCGGCGATGCCGATGCCTTCCGTGATGTTGTGCAGCGTGAAGCCGATCACCAGGAACGATCCCAACGCCGCTTCCCCCAGTGCGAAGGCCGCACCGATCGCCATGCCTTCACCTAAGTTGTGCAGGCCAATGCTCAACGCGATCAGAGTTGCTATGTACAGACTGCTGCGTCCGTTGGCGCCGGTGGAGCGTCTGGAGCCGACAGCAAGCAACAGCAGCCAGGTAAGAAGCGCCGAGAACAGCACCAAAGGAGTGCCCTGAAAGACGCCCGGCAGTTCTGCCGCTACCTCAAGAGCTTCCAGCAAAGTATCCACAAGCAGGAAAACAAGCAGGCCCAACGTCAGCGCCAGTATCGCTCCCAGCCACTTACGGCCCAAACGGCGCATGGCCGGGAACCAGAGCATGCCCAAACCGACAGGAATGACGCCCACGTACACACCCAACAATCCATAGACTCCGAACTCGCGGAGTCCAGGCGTTGGGCTGAGGGTGGCTACCGGCACTTCTCCCTCGAAGGTTACACCCGTGTTCGTGATTACGACCAATATGTGCGGTTCACCCTCCACCCACGGGTAAGGGACGCTTAAGCGTGCACGGCCCAGCCGCGGGATCACCGCCGAGGGTTCGATCTCGAAGTTCCAGTACGCATCATCAACCATCACCTGCGCCACAGTCACCGGATCCGGACCCCCATTCACGAGCGTGGTTTCGAAGCCGCCTTCCACGACGAGGATGCGTTCCATGCTCAGGATCTCCAGCGGCGGCAGGAACGATTTGAACAGCGCCAATGGATCCGCGAAGGCGAAGACCGACAGCATCAAACCCAGCGCAAGCAATGGCAGCAGCGCCATGAGCCAAAGCGGCAGTCGCATGCCGCGACCTGTATCTCGCTTCTCGTCGCTCATGGGACTGCCTCGAACACGCCCATCCAACCCAGTTCGGCGAACTCGCTTTGATGGGCGTGAAACATGTGGGTTCCGGGATGGTCCAATGTGAACTCGAGCACGTGACGTTCGCCCTGACTCATGGTTACCATATCCGTGTACTCGAAATACTCGAGGTCGGTCCCCGTTCGGTACAGCCGGTACATCGCGGCATGCAGATGAAAGGAGTTGATCAGATCGAACTCGGTCACGTTCACCAAGTACACTCGGATCAGCTCGCCTACTTTCACCTGAATCGGGTGCCGCATATGGTGGAAGGCAACCGTATTGACGGCATAGACCTCGTTCTCCGAGTCGAAGTTTGTATCGAAGGCATTCATCACCATCACCATCTCACGCGCCGGAGCCCTGCCGCCCGGCGGGTCGATGATGAAGGTGCCATACAACCCCTTATGAATGTGCCGCTTCAACGGCATCACATGACAATGGTAGAGATGCAGCCCGAAAGGCAGCGCTTCGAATTCGTATACGAACCGCTCGCCGGTCCCGATCACGGGCGTGACCCCGTCCATCGAGGGCGGGTGAATGCCGTGGAAGTGGATCGTGTGCGGGTGCGATGAAACGTTCAGGAAATTGAAGCGCAAGAGATCCCCTTCCCGACAGCGGAACGTCGGGCCGGGCACCTGCCCGTTGTAGGCCCACGCCGGGAACCAAACGCCCGGCGCGACCTCAATGTCAACATCCTGCGCTACCACCTCCCAGGTCCTCAGCGTTCGTCCGTCATCCAGCCGGCTCTCTTCCCCCCAGTCGAAGTCATAAAGAAACTCGGTCGGATCGAACCGGCTCAGGTCTACATCCCCCACGGTCATGCTGCTGGCATGACCTCCTTGGCCCTGCTGGTTCTTTCGTTCCTCGTTCCCCCCGCCGGGATCCTCCTGCGCAGCGCCACCCGCCGCCACGGTCGCTGCGAGCCCTCCCGTGAGCAAGCCCGCTTTCAGGAACGCTCGCCGGCTCAACCGCTTCGGTTTACGTTTGTCTGGCATATTCTGACCTCCATTCTGTTTCCCACAGCAACAGCTGAATAGGCACACCTGACCTACTGGGATGAATTCTATCTAAATTCCTTGCCTCCTTCAACATTTCCGGACACCGTCCACGCTCGGATATTCCCGGGCGCCTGCTCTTCACGCTTGTGCTCGACAGCGATGTTCCCACTTAATCCCCCACTGAAGCGCGCTGCCGAATTGACCGCTCGCGTGTAGAATAGCGGCTCGCGTCACGACCAAAGCTGGAGACGCCCATGCAGACGCCTGAAACCAAATCCCGAAACTTGCGTCCCTACTTCGCGCTCGGCGTTGCGGTGCTCGTGTTGGGATTCTCTGGCATCTTCGTGCGCTGGGCCAATGCCCCGGGACCGGTCACAAGTTTCTATCGCATGGCAATCGCCACAGTGCTTGTCACTCCTGCATTCCTGCGCAATCTGCGAAAGGTGCGGCCGCTCCCCGCGCGCGGGGTGTGGATTGCGGTGCTGGGTGGTGTGTTCTTCGCCGCCGATCTAGGCACTTGGGCCAGCGGAGTGATGCTGAGCGGGGCAACCAATCCCACGCTGTTAGCCAACATGGCACCGCTGTGGGTTGGCTTGGGTTCGTTGGTGCTGTTCCGCGAGCGGCTGAACCTGCGCTTCTGGATCGGCCTGATGGTGGCGATGGCTGGCGCGGTGTTGGTTCTGGGAGTGGATACGTTGCGGGGGATGACGTTTGGGGTGGGGACTCTTCTGGGATTATTAGCCAGCTTCTTCTATGGTGGCTCCATTATGATCACCCAGAGCGGGCGCGAGACGCTGGATTCGCTCACCTACTTCTGGATCTCAGAAGCCAGCAGCAGCGTGTGCCTTTTGCTTCTCGCCATGGTTCTACGCCAGCCGCTCCTTGGGTATCCGCCCACGACGTATTGGAATTTCCTCGCCATGGGCCTGATTTCACAGATGATCG
>DAOVIK010000360.1 GCA_030673735.1 Anaerolineae bacterium | reverse complement strand
TTCTATGTATCAACGAGATTCTTCGCTTCGCTCCGAATGACAAGCTGGGCAAATTCCAAGGCAAGTGTTCCATGGAAGGAAGAATTCTTCCTCGCACCTCAACGATGTATTTCGAGATCCATGAGAAGATTCATGATTCGGAAGACCAATCCTATCACGCTTATGTCGATTTGGATTTCTCGAATAGCACGATCGGGCTTGGGTTCGATGACGGGAGGGATGGCGCGTGATGGTCAGTCGGGAGCGGCAGGAGATACCCCTTCGAACAGATCGCGCTCCCGGAGGCCGTCGGGAGCAGGAGGGTGCGCACGCATGTAGGTTTCCTGTGGTGCGCCCAGCCTGAAGATCAGACCGAGCAGTCCCGCGCTGGGAGGTCCGGTCTGACTGGCATGGCATGCCGAGGCCTCTTGCTTGGCAACCGCGACCGATCGATAGTTGATGCGGGCATGAACAGGAAAATCCGGCTCGGTGATCTGTACCAGGTCGATGTCATTGTTGCGGCCGAAGCGGCGCGGATTAATGCCGAACAGCGAGAGCAAGCGCACCAGAATGCGCATCATGCGGCGCGGGAAGGTGTGGAAGTACAGTTTCTGTGGCTGGTAAGGGGGCAAGCCCTCACAGGTGTAAGATTCATCGCCGGCGGCGTGGAATGCCTGTACCGTAGCGTGGTGAATGGCTACGTGATCGGGATGGCAGTAACCTCCGATAGGATCGAAGGTGATCACCACCTGCGGTCGCAAGCGCCTTATCAGCGGAACCAAGCGCTCAGTCACCTGCTCCACCGGCGCGGCGGCGAGGGCTCGTGGATGGCTGTTGTCTTCTGATCCGGGCATGCCCGAGTCGCGGTATCCGAGGAAGTGAACTCCCTCCAAACCCAGGATCTCCGCCGCGCAGCGAAGCTCATGCTCGCGCAGATCCCCGATCTCGGCGAAACCTTTCATCATTTCATCGCGGACAGTCCCGACCTCGCCGCGGGTGGCGCACACCAAATGCACATCCACACCTCGCTTGGCGTATAGCGCCAGCGTCCCGCCGGTGCCAAAACTCTCGTCGTCGGGATGCGCCAGGATGGCCATAAGGCGAAAGTCCTTGTTTACTCGATCTCCCATCGGCTTAGCTCTGCTCACCAATCACCTGGATCACAATGCGGCGCTGGCGCGATCGAACGTCGAAGTCGATGAACAGAATCTGCTGCCATGTTCCGAGGGTCAGGCGTCCGGAGACAAGCGGCACGCAGAGCGACGGGCCAAGAAGCGCGGCGCGCAGGTGAGCGTGGCCGTTGCCGTCGCCCCATCGAAGGTTGTGCTTGTAGTCCCGGTCGGGGGGCGCGATCTCGTCCAGGGCCCGGCGCAGATCGTCGAGGGCGCCGCTTTCGTACTCGATGGTCGTCAGCGCGCTGGTCGACGAGGGAGTGAAGAGTATCACCGTGCCGTTTTCGATGCCGGTGCCGTTCACGATACGCTCCACTTCGGGAGTCAGATCGTGCATGTCGGCGTGGCCGCGCGTGCTCAGTTGGATGCTGTCTGCGTGGATCATCGATCCTCCTGCTGGGCGTTGGATGTGATTCAGTTTATCAGAGGATCACGGAGAGGAGAGGGGTGTATCCAGGGCGTCGCGAGGGAGGGGCGGTTGGGACGGGCCCTAGACTCGCTCGTGGCCCGGGGCATGGACGGCGCATCCGGTTGCGCGCCCTGCCGCATGCGCCATGATCACCTTTTCCCAAAGATAGGCGTCGCAGGACGATGATTGATCAGCTTTGCTCGATCGCCTCGGGAGAAGGAACGGCGAGGATGTTGAAGCCGGCATCGACGAAGAGCACCTCGCCGGTGACGGCCGACGAGAGATCGGAAGCCAGCCAAACGGCCGCTCCGCCGACATCTTCAAGGCTGATCTGACGGCGCAGGGGGACCAGGCTGGGATAGTGGCGGTACATGCGCTTGAAGCCGCTGACGCCAGCGGCGGATAGCGTGCGAAGGGGGCCGGCGGAGATGGCGTTTACGCGAATGCTCTGAGGACCCAGATCGGCGGCCAGGTAGCGGGTGGAGGCCTCGAGAGCGGCCTTGGCGATGCCCATAACGTTGTAGTTGGGCATCACTTTATCGCCGCCGTAGTGCGTGATGGTCATCATGGATCCGCCCTGCGTCATCAACGGAAGGGCGGCGCGCGCAAGGGCGGTGAAGGAGTACACGCTGATATCCATGGCCAGATGGAAGCCGGCGCGACTGGTCTCGTAGTAGGCTCCCTTGAGTTCCTCGCGGTCGGCGAAGGCAACAGCATGAAGAACCACGTCGATCTGCTCCCACGTTTCGGCAGCCTTGGCAAAGACCGCTTCGATGTGATCATCTTTCGCCACATCGCACTCCTGCACAAATGCGGCGTTG
>DAOVIK010000035.1 GCA_030673735.1 Anaerolineae bacterium | reverse complement strand
CATGCTTGATGGCATCGCCTCGGCGAACAACTTCGATCCGCTCCTTCCCGGCCGCTTCGTGGTTTGGATGCAGGCGCTTGAAGATCTGCCGATTGAGCAGCAGGAATCGCTGCTGGCACTGATGAACGTCGGCTGGCGCGCGCAAGCAGATGCCGCATCTCAGACGGGCCTGCGCTACGTTTCCGTCGGCGAGCCGGCAAGAGTGCGACTGGTCTACGAGGCTGTCTGGGAGGAGACACCCGGGGCGGCGCTCGAGCGCGTACTGGATCCATCGTTCGATCCTTCCCAGATGGTCGTGCTCGAGGGTTCGGAAGAGGGTGACGCCGTCGCAGCCGAGGAGGGACGAATCCTGCGTTTCGAGCAAGTCCATCCGAGCCGAATCGAAATCGAGGTGAGGACCTCGCAAGACGCATGGCTGGTGCTTTCGGATGCGTGGTATCCGGGATGGCAAGCCACGGTCGATGAGATCGAAAGCGAAATCCTGCATGCTGACTATCTCTTTCGTGCGGTGCGCGTGCCCGCAGGAGAGCACAGCATCGCCTTCACGTATGAATCGCTCGCAGTGCGCGTGGGTGCTTGGATGAGCGTGCTGGGCCTGATGCTATTGGGAAGCTTGGTTTGGATATGGCGTCGAGACTGAATGTACGCATCGTGGTATTGATCGCCTTGCTGGTTTCGTTGGGATTCGGCTTGTACCGGCTTTGGCAAGCCGACTGGGATCCGGTTGGCCTGGCGCAGCTCGGCACTCGTTTCTCAGAGGGCGATCCCGAGGGAACCGAAGGCTACGACGGCCAGTTTGCCTACTACATCGCAGTTTCTCCGGATCCGGATGATGTTTCTCAGCATCTGGATGTCCCCGCCTATCGCTATCAGCGGATCCTCTATCCCATCACAGCACGGGCGTTGGCGATCGGCAACGAGGCGCTGGTTCCTTGGACTCTCTTCCTGTTGAACCTTGCCGTGCATGCGCTGGGAACCTGGGCGGTGACCGAATGGCTAGCCAACCGTGGTTCGCCCGAGTACTACGGCTTGGCGTACGGGCTTTGGGTCGGATTGATAGCCTCGGTCGGCCTGGATCTCAACGAGCCGTTGTCCTACGCGCTGGTTGCGGGAGCGTGGCTGGCGAGGAGCACGGAGCGGCGTTGGCTGGGAGCCATTCTGCTGACGCTGTCGCTGTTTGCCAAGGAGACCGCCTTGCTCTTCTGGGCAGCGGCGCTCCTGACTGACATCCTGCAGAAGCGCTGGCGCGAATCGGTGATCTGGCTGAGCATCGGCGGGGGAGTATTCCTTGTTTGGCAAGCTTGGTTGTGGATCACGTTCGGCCGTCCCGGCTTGGGAGCCGGGGGTGCGATGGCCACGCCCTTCGAGTGGATCCCCTTCATGGGCTTGGCGCGCATTGGGTTCGTGAGCCTGGGCGCGCTGGCGCTTTACCTGGTTGTCTTCGGGCCGACGATCGTACTCCCAGCCATTTGGGGGATCGTCTCATCGCTGCGTGATTTTCTGCGCAGAGTATGTGATTCGGAAGCTTGGGCCTTGTTGATCAACGCAGCGGCCGTCGCTTTCCTGCCTTTCTCCACCTTCCGTGAGCCGCTTGGACTTGTGCGGGTGGCCAGCGGTCTGGTGCTGGCGATTATCTATTACACTGCCAGGCGTGAGCGCAGGCGCGCACAGAACTACAGCCTCTTTTGGATAGTCTTGCTGGCCCTCCTCATCAGGTCGTGAACCCCTCAGGCTCCAGCGGCGTAGTTTTCATGGAACCCAAGTGAAGCACATAACCGGCGGGAAAGGAGATAAAATGGCCGTAGCATACAAGATCGCGGAAGTAGGAGTGGAAATGGAGCAGGTCAAGGGACTCGCAGAGAAGGTCATTGACAATGTTGAACTCGTCATCGTCGGCAAAAGAGAGGCCATCGAGGAGACAGTGATCGGCCTCCTCTGCAGAGGGCATTTGCTGATCGAGGATGTACCGGGAACCGGCAAAACGGTTCTGGCCAAGAGCCTGGCGCGCTCGATCGGGTGCAGCTTCAACCGCATTCAGTTCACCCCCGATATGCTGCCCAGCGACGTAACCGGCGTATCGATCTTCAACCAGAAGACGCGTGAGTTTGAATACCGGCCGGGCCCGGTGATGGCGCAGATCGTTCTTACAGATGAGATCAACCGCGCCACGCCGAAGACACAGTCGGCGCTGCTGGAGGCGATGGAAGAATATCAGGTCACGGTGGATGGTGTTACCCATCCCACTCCAAAGCCCTTCATGGTTTTGGCAACTCAGAATCCGATCGAATACGAAGGCACCTTTCCCCTTCCGGAAGCACAGATGGATCGCTTCATGGCGCGCATCAGCATTGGCTATCCCTCGGCGGCCAAGGAAGTGGAAATGATCGACCTGCAGCAAATCGTTCATCCTCTGGAGAGCCTTAAGCGTGTGGTCACTGCGAAGCAATTATTGAAGGCGCAGGAATTGGTGCGCGAAGTGAAGGTTTCTGACGAATTGAAGCGCTACATCGTCGACTTGATGAACGCTACGCGTGGTCACGGCGAGATCTATCTGGGCGCAAGCCCGCGCGGCAGCTTGGCTTTGTTCCGCATGTCGCAGGCCAAGGCCGCGCTTTCGGGACGTGAGTATGTTGTTCCGGATGACATCAAAGCTATGGCGGTGACCGGATTGGCGCATCGCTTGATCGTAGGTTCAGCGGCCCGCATCCGTGAGGTGGATGCAAGAGAGGTCGTGCGAGAGATCTTGGGAACCGTTCCCGTGCCGGGTGGAGAAATGGGCTAATGACCCGCAGAGCCGGCGTTGTCCTGGGATTATTCGTCCTATCCTTGGCTGGGGCGGTGATCACGGGCAAGAGCCTCATGTTCAGCCTGACCTACATATGGGGCGGGCTGCTCATCATGTCGTTCGTGTGGGCGCGACTTGCATTGCGTGGGGTGGTCTTCCTGCGCGAACCCCGCACGCTGCGCGCTCAAGTTGGTCACATCTTCTTGGAACGTTTTACTATCATCAACAAGAGCCGATTTCCCAAGCTCTGGATTGAGGTGCGGGATCGTTCCGAGCTTCCGGGGCAATGGGTATCGGCCTTTCTGGTTGGCTCTCCCTTCCAATCGGCCATCAAGCGACCCGGGCATCGCGCCTCTGCCGTGGTATCTGGCCTGGGGCCGGGCAAGGAAAGTACATGGATGGTGCGCACGCTGTGCACGCGCCGTGGACGCTTCCGCCTGGGTCCTGCAGAGCTGCTTTCCGGCGATCCCTTCGGATTGTTTCGCTCACAGAAAGAGGTTCCCATCGGGCATCACGTGGTGGTGCTGCCGATGACCGTTCCGGTGCATTCCTTCCCCATCCCTGGTGCGAGAAGGCCGGGCGGGGAAGCGCTGCGCCAGCATACGTTTCGCATCACGCCCAACGCTGCAAGCGTGCGCGACTACGCTCCCGGAGATGGTTTCAACCGCATCCATTGGCCCTCAACCGCGCGCCGCGAGAGGCTGATCGTGAAGGAATTCGAATTCGATCCCATGGCCGAAGTCTGGATCGTCCTGGATGCGGCACGCATTCCGCAGGCAGCGATCTATGATGAGCAAATCACGAGCGCCGCTGCCACACTAGAAGCCTCAAAGACTCCCTCCTTGTCGCTGCCCTTCGCTACTGAAGAGTATGGTGTCGCAGCCGCAGCCTCGCTGGCCTTCCATTTGATCCATCACGATCGGTCCGTGGGGCTCGTGACCCATGGCAAGGCCCGGCATGTTATCCAGGCGGATCGCGGAGAAGCTCAATTGCAGCGAATCCTGCAATCACTTGCCGTGCTTGATGCGATTGGACGCGTGGGCATGCGCGAGGTTCTCAAGATCGACGGTGAGCGAATCCCGCGCGGCGGCACGGTGATCTTGATCACACCCGACGTGCGGCCGGAGGTGCTGGACACAGCTCGCAATCTGAAGCGCGTGGCGCGCAATCCGGTATTGGTGCTCATGGATGCAGAGAGCTTCGGGGGTGAGAAGGGGACCATGGAACTGGCGACCACGGCCAGGAGAGAAGGTATTCCCGTGCGCGTGGTTCGCTGTGGGGAACCGCTGGAGGCTTCGCTGGCTTCAAGCTTGCTTTATCGTCCCTCGCTTCCGACCGCGGCATAGAGTCCAAGGGCTATCGTCAATTCGTAGCGCGCCATCAGGCCCGAACGTGCGGGCCTGTTTTCGTGTTGACGGAAGAAGGATTTGATCCATTTGCCATAGTATTGTGGGGGATTCGCAGTTGATGGGGTGCCTTCAAGCCCTTGTCAGCAGCGAATGACCAAGGCACAATGTGCATGCGGTGCTTTGAGCGCGAATATGTAGGGCTGGAGCAGTTGATGCGCAAATGGATGTTGACGATTGCTGTATTCGTGGCGGGAATGACCACCCTGGGCGTCGAGCTGACTGCCTCCAGGCTGTTGGGAAACGTTTTCGGCACTAGCAACCTGGTGTGGGCCAACATCATCGGCCTGATCCTGGTCTACCTGACCGCGGGCTATTTCATCGGTGGACGCTGGGCAGATCGTTCGCCGCATGCTCTCACGTTCTACCGGCTCTTGTCTTGGGCGGCCTTCACTGCCGGCTTGGTTCCAATCGTGGCGCGGCCGGTGTTGAGTGCCGCGGTGGGTTCTGTCGAACGATTGGACGCTGCCGTTATGGCAGGCTCGTTCATCGCAGTGCTGGTGTTGTTCAGTGTGCCGGTCACTCTGCTGGGGTGTGTGTCTCCATTCGCAATCCGCCTGGCCATCGTAGATACCGAGCAAGCCGGAAAGGTGTCAGGCCGCATCTATGCCATCTCCACACTGGGCTCGATCGTGGGCACGTTCCTGCCTGTTCTGGTGCTCATCCCCAGCATCGGCACTGCGCGCACCTTCCTGGTGCTCAGCCTTGCGCTCATGGCTGTTGGCCTGACCGGATTGGGGCTTGTCAATCGTCGTTCGTTGCTCATTCACCTCTGGATGCCGGTTGTACTCGTGGTGCTCTCTTGGCTGACGATCGCCAGCCCGATCAAAACCAGCGCAGGGCAGATCTACGAGACCGAATCCGCATACAACTACATCCAGGTTATCGAGCAGAACGGCGTTCGGTACCTGCTGCTCAATGAGGGTCAGGGAATTCATTCGGTATATTCGCCGGGCCAGCTCGCGACCTACGGAACCTGGGACTATTTCCTGGCGGCGCCGTTCTTCAATCAACCTACTGTGGATCCAAGTTCAGTCCAGCGAGTGGGACTAGTGGGATTGGCTGCCGGCACGGTTGCCAAGCAGTACACGCAGGTGTTCGGACCAATCCCAATCGACGGTTGGGAGATCGATCCCGAGGTGATTGCGGTGGGCCGGGAGTTCTTCGACATGAACGAGGAGAACCTGGAGGCAATCGCTGCCGACGGCCGCTGGGGTTTGGAGCACAGCCCGCATCGCTACAGCGTTCTTGCGATTGACGCCTATCGCCCGCCCTACATTCCCTGGCATCTCACCACGCGCGAGTTTTTTGAGTCAGTACATAACCATTTGCTGCCGGATGGCGTGGTGGTGATCAACGTCGGACGAACCCCCGGGGACCGGCGATTGATCGAAGCGTTGGTAGGGACCATGGCTACAGTTTTTCCATCGATCCATGTCGTGGATGTTCCCAGTGCCTTCAACTCGATCGTGTATGCCACGGTGCAGCCCAGCACGAACGATAACCTGGTCGCAAACTTGCACGCCCTACAAGAACAGCAAGGAGTGCATCCGTTTCTGATCGACGTGCTGCAGCGTGCGGCCGAGAACCTGCAACCTACACCCGAGAGCGACGTAGTCTTCACTGACGACAGGGCGCCGGTCGAGAACTTGGTGAACTCCATCGTGATTCGCTACGTGCTGGGAAGTGGACTGGGTCTGGGCCCAGTCATTGAGGAGTGACCGTGAACAACGAAGCCCGCCAACCACCTTGGACCATCATTGCACGCGTGCTGATTACTGCGCTGGTGCCTTTCGTTCTGTTACTGACAAGCTTGCGCTTGTTGCTTACTGACGCATTCGTTCACATCGAATACCGGCTTCCGGGTTTTCCCGAGGATACCTATGGGTTCACGTTAGAGGATCGATTGTATTGGGCCCCGATCGCGCTGGATTACCTGCTCAACAATGAGGGCATCGAATTCCTCGGGGACCTCGAATTTGATGATGGAAGCGAGGTATACAACCAGCGTGAACTGCAACACATGGTAGACGTCAAGCGTTTGACGCAGTTGGTGTTGGGCGTGTGGGTTGTTGGATTGGCGTCCGTGGTAATTCTAGGAGTCGTCATGCATAGGACCGGACGGCGGGAGGCGTTTTGGGCCAGCTTGCGTCTCGGCGCCAAGATCATGCTCTGGTTCCTGTTGGTGCTAAGCATCACCTTGATCGTTTCGTTTTCGTTCGTGTTCGTGGGCTTTCATCGCATCTTCTTTGAGGGCGACACTTGGCTGTTCCGCTACAGCGACACACTGATTCGCCTATTCCCTGTGCGGTTCTGGCAAGTCGTCTTCATCTTCATTATCGGACTCACCGCGGGCCTTTCCGGGCTCACACATCTGGTTGCCTCGAGGCAGTTGAAGAAGGATGCGACTAGCGATTGAACAAGCTTGAGCGGCATTGATGATGTTTGGTAGAGATGGTGAAGCGCGGGAGCAAGAAGACAGCCGGCGAGAAGAGCGCATTGCTTGCAGGTTTGGTTGAGGTCCGAGCGCGCATTCTCGAAGAAGCTGCGGGGATCGAGGACCAACTGCAGGATGAGAGATTCCAGGGGGAGTGGTCTCTGAAGGATCTTCTGGCCCACCTGGCCGGCTGGGACGTAACCAATCGTCAGGCTGTCCAGGAGATCCTGCGCGGCGAGTTGCCGACGTTCTATGCGCATCGGGATAAGGACTGGACATCCTATAATGCCAAGCTGATCGCTGAGTACAAGCGCTACGACCTCGAAGACCTAATCGAGCTGCTGAAGCGGACGCATAGAGAATTGATCGTGAGCTTGCAGCAGATACCTGCGGAAGAATTCGAAAAGGACCGCGGCATCCGGGCACGTGGCTATATCGTACTGATCTCGCGGCTGCTCCAGACAGAGCTCGACGACGAGAAGCAGCACTTGGAAGAGATACAGGCATTTGCGGCAAGCACGTAGCAGGGCGCGAACTGGTAAAGAGAAGGTTGGATCATTTTTGCTTTGTCGCAAAGGTGGGAGGTAATCCGGTGAAAGGTTCGATGAAAGAACAACACCAAACCAGGATTTCCATCCGGAGATCTGAAGGGTCTGGGATTTGGCCTCGATCCTTTGCAGCAACAGCCTCCGGATTACTCGTCGCAACGATCGCGCTTGGATCCTGCATGCCGTCGGTAACTCCTGTGCCAACGGAGCATCCTACCGCGACAGCGACCTCGCTCGCGACGGAAACGGCAACCCCGAAAAGCACTGAAATCGCAACGCTTACTCCAACGCCGATGCTTTCTCCTGGCCTGGATTTCATTTTGGGATTGGACTGGCCGGTCATCGACCCCGATACCGCGTCATCAGTTGCATTGCTCTACACCCATTCCCCGGTCGATTTGATCGAAGTTCTCGGATCGGCTGATTGGACTCAAATGGCGCTGGTCACCGCGGATCGCACGGCGCTGGTGGCAACGCATAATCTCAGCCCGACGAGCATCATTGAAACATCCGAATACGGGGATCTGGCTGCGGTTGCGATGGCCTCCAATAGCCTGGCGATGGCTTTCCATGAGGGAGGCGTCCGACACTTTGATGTCTACAGCGGAATTCTAAGAAACGTAGTTGATTATGATTTCAATGAGCTTGCGTTTTCTCCGGGAGGAGACCTGCTTGCTGGGGGAGGTCCACAGAATTGGGTGGAAATATGGGATGTTGAAACCGGCGTCCCGCTGGGCTCGCTATCGGCAGGCTGGATGATAAATAGCATGAGCTTCTCGCCGGATCTCAGGTGGCTGGCTACAGTCCATGTTGGAGGGCCATTCAGGGGAATCAAGCTGTGGAACATCGAGGAGGTCATGAGTGGTGAACCCTCGCAGATGTGGCGATTTCCCTGGCAATGGGCATCCCCTTTGTACGACGTGCGATTCTCGCCGGATTGGACCAGAGCGGCATGGGTTTCGAGAGCAAACGTTCAACTTACGGAAATCGCGAGCGGCGCGGGGATTGCTTTGCTGGAGCACGACGATTACGTCAGTGAGGTTGAATTCTCGCCCAACAGCGAGATCTTGGTGACGACTTCGGCGGCGCTGATTGGTGACGAATTCACTGGAGTTGTGGATCTCTGGGACACTGAATCAGGGTATAAGATCAACACACTTGTGAATGGCGAAGCCGCCGTGGAGATCGCATTCTCGCCGGACGGATCTATCTTGGCGACGGTCACGTATGATGGCTTGATTCGACTCTGGGACGTGGAGAGTGGTGAGATGCTCACGGAGTTGGATGGTGGGCAGGAGCAGGTCTTTCGACTGTTCTTCGTCCATGGAGGGCGGTTGCTCGTATCGGCATCCTGGGAGGAAGGGAGTGTTCACTTCTGGGCCGTCGAGCAGTAGGCCGGATGGCTTCCTGCCCTTTGTATGGTGCAACTCGCGATTATGAACGGATGCCTTCTCTGAGAGAGAAGGCATCGCCATATGTTAAGGGCTATGCGCGGATGTTGTATGGTACGTCGTAGGTTTTTCTTTCTATCAAACGGGCTACGATGAACGTCGAGGCAAAGATCAGCAGAAACGGGATCCATGTTCCCAGGACATCCTTGAACATGTCGAAGCTCTTGTTAATCAGCAGTGCAACGACGAAGAAGTCCATCAGGACGACGATAAGCAGGAAAGCGATCGCGGTCTGCAAGGGCTTCGTGTAGCCAAATCTACTGGCGTAGATCCAAGTGAGTACTCCGAAGATGATAGGTGCGCCGACGGCGTGCACGATGAGCACGAGTTGGATGTTCGGCGTTAATGCCATGCCGATGAACATGATTGCCCCGCATAAGGCCCACCCGATCAGGCCGAACACCAAGATGACAAAGTACTGGAGCAACTTTGATCTACCCACAATGACCTCCTTGCGGATTTGATGATGGACCTTCAATTCTACCTGGTGTTGCGAAGCGCACCAATCGCACGCGCCATGTCTGTGGCGGTCTGCGGGGATGCGTATCCATCCCTATCTCGCTCAGAGTGCACCGTTCGTCCCAATTCTCGCTGATATCTTCCGTTGAGTCCTTGCTTCAGTCTGGCTTGCCCGTCACTCAGTCGGCAAGGAGTTAATGAACTCGCCCACCAGCTCGATGATCGCAGATTCGTGCTTCCATGATTCGTCATCGTGTTGTTGCCAAAACGGATTGGCTGCCGTGACAATAACCATGTCGAGCTCATCCAGCAAGACAATATATTGTCCGCCATGTCCCGCCGCGTAGTTGAAATAATGATCGCCTGCCCTGGCGGACCACCACTGATAGCCATACCCGATGTCGCGAAAGTAGCCGTATCTGCTAGTCAAGCCAGGCATCCACCCAGAAATATCGATACCCTCCGAATACCTTTGCAGTGAATCTTCGACCCAATTGGCTGAAAGCACCTGGTTCCCCTCGTACTCTCCATCGTTGAGATATAACCAACCGAATTTGGCCATGTCACGCGCAGAAACGAACATTCCCGCAAGGCCGATGTAATACCCGTCCCGATCCTGTATCCATTCATCGCGGAGCTCCGCTTCGAGGGGGGCGAAGAGATTCTGCTGAGCGAAAGACCTAAGATCTGTATCACATGCCCGCGCCACAATGACTCCCAGCCAATGTGAGGATAACCCGCTGTAGTTGAAGTCAGTTCCCGGATCGCCGACGAGCGGGAAATCGACAACCAGGGGCAGGTAGTTGCCCGAAATGAGCGCATCCCAATATGCCGAAGCTTCATCATTGGGATATCCGGAGCGCATTTGAAGCAAATGCCGGATCGTGACCTGCTCCTTCCGTGGATCGTTTATCTGATCGGCGAATTCCGGAAAGAAGTCCATCATCGGCCGATCCAGGCTTGAAATGCATCCTTGGTCCAGTGCAATCCCAACCGAAGCCGAGGTATAGCTCTTCGTCACCGACTGCAGGTTGTACATCATATCCGGCGCGCCGCCGTTGAAATACCCTTCGGCGATCAGATACCCGTTCTTGACAACCAGCAGCCCATAGAGAGTCTCCAATT
>DAOVIK010000085.1 GCA_030673735.1 Anaerolineae bacterium | reverse complement strand
GCGAAAGCAAAGGCAATCTCATCTACAGCCACGATGGCTACCTTCTGGCCCCCTGGCGACGAAAAGGCATCGGCACCACCATGCTTGGCGTAGCTGTTGGGCGTCTGCAGCATATCGCCGGCGGACATCCTGAAGATGGCGCGCGCTTCTTCCGCACCTGGGCCGACGATGCGGAAGTAGGCAAGCTCGCTCTGTACGACGCCAACGGATACTCGCCGGGGCGCTACTTCTTCGAGATGGCTAACAAATCGATGGAAGAGCTATTTGAAGCTCCCATGCCATCCGGACTGGAGATTCGACCAGCCAAACCTGACCACTACCGCCTCGTCTGGGAGGCCTTGGACGAAGCCTTTCGTGACCATTGGGGACATAGCCCTCAGCCCGAGAAGCGATACCAGCGATGGCTCAAAGACCGCCGCTTTCAGCCCGAGCATTGGATAATCGCTTGGGACGGCGATCAGGTCGCCGGAACGATCTTGAACTACATCGACGAGGAAGAGAACAAAGCGCGCAACCGAAAGCGCGGCTACACGGAGGACATCTGTGTTAGGCGGGTTTGGCGACGCCAAGGCCTGGCGCGCGCCATGCTGGTGAAGAGCATCCGACGCCTCAGAGACCTGGGCATGTCGGAAGCCGCTCTGGGTGTGGACACGCAAAATCCAAGCGGCGCGCTCGGGCTGTATACAAGCGTTGGTTTTGAGCCGGTTCGCAAGGCGATAGTCTACGAGAAACCGTTTTCTTAGCTGGAAGTGATTATCCCAGCTACCGCTACACAATATGGAGACACGAATGCCCGACACAGACCATTTTCAGGGCATGCAAGACTATGTGATACGCCCTGCAGCGTTGGACGACCTACAGGCTGCGGTTGAGTTCCTCAACCTTTACTCGCTGTCAACCATTGGCCTGCGAAGGCACAACCTCGAGACCGTACGCCGTGAGTGGACCATTCCCGGTTTCGACCTTGAGAACAGTACACGCGTTGTTCTCTCGCCTGAGGGGGAATGGATCGGCTACATAGAGGTGTGGGACGCCGATGATCCGCCGGTGCGCGTTCATGTGTGGGGATGCGTTCATCCCGAGCATCAACGACGGGGTATCGGCACGCAATTGCAGGCATGGGCTGAGGCGCGCGCCCGGCAAGCTCTCACCCGATTGCCCGATGACGTTCGCGCCACGATCCGCATGACCAGCCTCAGCACCAACAAGGCCGCCAGCCATCTCTTCAAAAAGAGCGGCGCCAAACTCGTTCGCCGATACTGGGACATGCAGATCGATCTGACAGGTCCGCTGGCAGATCCTATCTTTCCTGATGACCTCCGACTGATCACGTTTGACGAGTTCAACGATCTTGAAGCTGTCTATCGCGCCGACGATGAAGCCTTCCAAGACCATTGGGGATATGTTGAGGAACCCTTCGAGGTCGCTTTTCCAAAGTGGAAGCATTGGATGATCGCCCCCGATGTCTTCGATCCGTCCCTCTGGTTTCTAGTCATGGATGGAGAAGAACTCGCGGGCTTGGCCTTATCCAAAGAGAGCAGCCCCGAGGACCCCGACATGGGTTGGGTACGGGTCCTGGCCGTTCGCCGCCCTTGGCGCAAACGCGGTCTTGGGCTTGCGCTGCTTCTGCATTCCTTCGACGAACTTAAACGGCGCGGCAAGGTGCGCGCCGGACTGGGCGTCGACTCGGGCAGTCTGACCGGCGCAACTCGCCTATACGAGAAAGCCGGCATGCACGTACATCGCGTGTATGACTCCCACGAGATTGAAATGCGTCCAGGAAGGGAGCTGGCACGAACGTCTATCGACGAGTAACCGATTCTTGCTTTATCACTCAAGTCTACGCTGCCGTGTGCGCAATGCGCGTGCACGGCAGCTTTGTCGTGTAGAATGGGACAACTTGCGCACCGGGCAGATGATCCGATGCAGAGCAACCACTTGCGCGATGCTTTCATCTCCCAGGAAGCCTTGCTTATGAGTAGTTCCGACACAATCAAAGCCGTAATCTGGGATCTTGGAGGCGTGATCGTGCGCACCCATGATCATGGCGGCAGGGTGTGGTGGGAGAAGCGACTGGGACTGCGCCCCGGACGTCTCGAACAGACCGTCTTTGGATGCGAGACGGCCGCGGAGGCATACGTGGGTCGGGCTGCGGTCGATGACGTTTGGCGCGCCATTATCGATCAATTCGAAATTCACGAGAGCGAGCGTCAAACATTGGTGTCGGATTTCTGGAGCGGGGATCGCGTCGATTACCAGTTGGTTGAATACATCCGCAGCCTGCGCCCCCAGCGCAAAACCGGCCTGCTCAGCAACGCTTGGAACGACCTGCGCGGATCTTTGGAAGATCAGTGGAAGATCGCTGACGCCTTCGATCACATAACCATTTCCGCCGAGGTCGGGATCGCCAAACCCCATCCCAGCATTTACGAGCTTTCCCTTGAAGGGCTAGGAGTTGCTCCTCAGGAGGCCGTATTCATTGACGACTTCGAGCTCAATATCAAAGGCGCCCAGCATGTCGGATTATGCACCGTTACATTCGACAGCCCGCAACAGGCTATCGCTGATTTGGAAGAGCTGTTTTCCGAAGCCAGTTGATATTAGGGCGATCGTCCGAGAGGTCCTAATCGCCGCACTAGTAGGCAAGCTGCTTCAGAAAATGTGACGATTGCGATAAAATACGCCTCATCAGATTTGTGTTATGATCACAGCCTGGCTCAGCCGAGTAAATGGCAGGCCTTCCACCGGGATTGCCGGCGCCTGAGCAAATTCATCGCCATCCTAATCTCCACATTGGTTGCATGAAGTCAAGAGAGTGGGACCTTTCTGTATCAAACCCAACGACCATAACAGCGATCGTCAGATCGCTTCTTGAATCCGTTCGCGAAATAGATCACATAGAATATCGAGAACGATATCAGCTGTGAAAGATGGTTTTTCCATAGAGACGCAAAAGAGACCTTCTGGCCTGACGAAACACCTAGCGCTTTTCCTCCTCGCAATGGCCCTCGTGGAAAGCTCTCGCACGTTGACCATGGTGCAGGTGTCTCTTTATCTGAACGAACTGGGGGCAAATATCGGGCAGCTTGGCCTCTTTTTCACGGTCTCCGCGATCCTTCCTCTTATCTTTCGCATTCTGGGGGGATATCTCTCCGACTCGATAGGCCGCTTGCGTGCGCTTACGATCGGTAGCATTGCTGGAATCCTCGGCTACTTCGCTTTCACCATTGCCCCTACCTGGCAGTTTGCCATCATTGGTCCCGGTATGCTTGGTATCGCAAGCGCGCTTGTCTATCCGTCTTACCAGGCCTACATAGCTGATAACACCGCAGAGGAAGTGCGCGCGCGCGTTTTCGGCCTTTCTGAAACCGTGGTCACAATCGCCTGGATCATCGGCCCTCCCATTGGTGGTTTCCTGGCCCAGAACTTCGGCTACCAATTCATGTTCGGCGCGGCCGTCTTCACATACTCTCTCGCCGCATTGCTCTTCGCCGGCCTTCAAATCGCGGGCCGTCGATCGCAGCAGGAGGCAACGGGCCGCGTCAGTGTTGAATCGCTTCGCACCTCGCTTCGGGATATCTTCGCATTAGCCTTTGCCGGCGGGCTCGTCACCTGGGTCCTGGTGGCCGATGGCATTGGCGATATTGCTTCCAAGTTGTCCTCCGACCTGATGCCGGTCTATCTCGGTAGTGTAATCGGCCTGAGCAAACAGGGCATCGGCCTTTTGGACGGCATCCACGGCATCGCATTGGCAGCCACCATGTTCCCCGCCGGATACCTGATCGACAAGACCAGCGAACGCCTGGGCGTGGTGCTGGGCATGCTCCTGTTGATCCTCTCCAGGGTGGTCTTCGGCCTGGCGACCGGCTTTTGGGGCTTCGCCCTCTCCTGGGCACTCTTGGGCGTCGCGGTATCGATGTTCCAGCCGGCCATCAGCTCGCTCATTTCCAAAGACGTGCCGCAACGGCTGCGCGGCGTCGCGTATGGTTTCGTGGTCACCAACGTCGGTATCATATCGCTGCCCTTCCCTTGGATCGGAAGCCAAATCTGGACCAGGTTCGGACCCATGGTCCCCTTCTTCACCTCCGCTATTCTCGCCAGCCTGATCATCATCCCTGCTTGGTTCAAGCTCGCCTACACTAACAAAAACGCCTCAAAAGAGACCCCCCCAGCAACGTCAGATCCCGCGGATTAGCATTCTCCATCAACCCATAGGCTCGCGATCACCATTCGTGCGCATGCCTTGCGAATGAGAATGGTCTATAATGCGCTACCCGTCGCCTGATGAGCGCATTTCTCATCATTTCATCGCTCATCCACGGCCCTGGCTGCCACGCTCCACGCAAAGCACGCCCAACCGCTTGGCAGCCCACGCAGCATGATCCAATAGAGCTTGCAGCGCACCGAGACACATCATGCGCCCTTTATGATCCCGGAGGAGTACCGTGAATCGTCGTGTCAAACTGATATTCAACGCCCACGCAGACCGGGGCCGCGCCTGGAACGTCGCCTCTGCCTTGCAGGCCATCGTCGAGCGCTATGGCGACACAACTTGGTCGGCAACCGATTACCCAACCCATGCAACTGAACTCGCAGAGCAGGCCGCCAAGGAAGGCTACAACGTCGTGGCCGCCGTCGGCGGAGATGGAACCGCACACGAAGTCGTAAATGGCTTGATGCGCATCCCTGAGGCCGATCGCCCGCTGTTTGGGTGTGTCCCGGTTGGTTCCGGGAACGACTTCAGCGCCAATGTCGGCGTCATCCAGGAACCCGAGCAGGCCATGCACCGCGTTTTTACCGGGGATGTGAAGACCATCGACATGATGATGGTCAAAGACAACACCGGACATATCGAATACGTTGACAACACCATGGGTATTCAATTCGGCGCCTTCGCCACGCTGCACTCACACACCATCACACGCCTCCAGGGCTTCATGATGTACTTGTGGGCCGTCATCAAGACCATCATCCTCAATCACGACGCGCCACGTATGACCATCGAAACCGACACAGAAACCTACGAGCAGGAGATCCAATACCTCGTGTTGTGCAATGGGCCCCGCGAGGGAGGCGGTTTCTTCGTCGCCCCGGATGCCGTTTCGGACGACGGCATCCTGGATTTCGCCATGATCCATCGCGTGTCCCGTCTCATGATGTTCCGCATCGTTCCCGAGGTCATGAAGGGCACGCACGGCAAATTCAAGCAGGTGACTCTGGGCCGCTTCCGGGAGCTCAAGCTGGTTTCCGAACGCCCGATGGCCATCCACACCGATGGGGAGATTCTGGCCGGTTTCACTTCCGAAATCACCGAACTAGAAGTGAAGATCCTGCCGGGCGCGCTCAAGATCATCGTCTGAGCCTCACACCCGGCACCAAGAACACGATATGACTATGCAGGCACTCCTGCAGACACTTCAGGATCACGACGTGGGCCACCTGCGGATCATCGCTGAGCTGTGGGGCGTCGATCCGCCCACGGGCAACGCCCTGCAGGCCGCTGAGATTCTTGCCCTTTCAATGCTCGATCCCCAAGCACTTGCCGAAATCCGCGACGGTCTCCCCCCCAACGTCGCTCAAGTTCTGGATCTACTGCTCCTGCGCGGAGGTCGTCTCCCTCTCGCCGATCTGACACGCCGCGCAGGCCTGCTCCGCAGGATGGGACCGGGTAAGCGCGACCGCGAAAGGCCCTGGCGCAGCCCCGCTTCGCCTCTCGAGTTCCTCTGGTATCGCGGCCTGATCGCAACCGCCTTCGCAGACACTCCCACCGGCCCCAAGGAATTCGCCTTCATTCCCTGGGACCTGTTTGCCCTCATCCCGAAGCCCCCTTCACAGCAGGCCGATGCCTTCATTCCGCCGACCGATCCCCCCGACGTGCAGCACCAAACCACAACCGCAGCGGCCGATGACGCCGCCACGTTGCTCGCGGCTATGCGCCGCCAACCATCCGCCGGTTCCGACCTGACCCACGAACGTCGCCAAGGGCTGGCGCCCTTCCTTCTCCAACCCTCCGCGCTTCAATTGCTCCTGGCTCTGCTCGTCGATCTCGGAATCCTGGCCGCTAATACGCTTGTACCGGATCCCACGGCGGCGCGCGATTTCCTGGCACTCTCTCGGCATGAGGCGCTCGCACTCCTTGCGCACGCTTGGGTAGGCTCCGCTCGATGGAACGACCTGGCTCACGTCCCCACGCTTTCCACCGCCGGCAAGGCCTGGCCAAGCGATCCCCTCACCACGCGCGGAGCCGTACTCGAGTTCCTTCGCGGTATCCCGGCATCCGCATGGCACGATATCGATACCTTTATCGAAACCGTATACAATCGCCAGCCCGATTTCCAACGCCCGGGCGGCGATTTTGACTCCTGGTACCTGCAGCACACCGACAGCGGCGCCTTTCTGCAGGGTTTTAACCATTGGGATCAAATCGAGGGCGCGTTGCTCCGATTCATGATCTATGGTCCGTTGCATTGGCTTGGCATCGCTGACCTCGGCCGGCGCTCCAATGAGAGCGCCGCAAGCGCCTTCCGCCTCACAAGTATGGTAGCCGCCCTCTTCGATACTACCTACTCGCCGCAGTCAGAAGAGCAGGCACAACCGGCAGAAGTGCGGCCCGATGGGCGAATTACCGTGCCCCG
>DAOVIK010000210.1 GCA_030673735.1 Anaerolineae bacterium | reverse complement strand
GGTGGCTGTCGGTGTTTCCGTCGGCTCCTCATCCCCCACGATGACCTCGACCACAAAACCCGTCTCCGTGGCCTCAAGGATCGAGACCCTGATCTGGTTCTCGCTGTCGGTGAACGTCTCGCCGACGGTCCACATCGCTCCTGCATCTCCGGTGTTGCCGTTCAGGTCCACGTCGAGCACGTGCGCCGGCTTCGACCGAGTGGTATCGATGGTATGGATGATCACCGCCTCCCCCGGCAGCTTGGTGTCATAGCCGGCCCACATCCGCGCTTCCAGCGTGTAGTAATTCGTCAAAGAACCACCAATGGAAATCACGATCAACTTGAGGTTTTCGGTCTGCGGAAGCGTCAAGCGCTCGAGCGTAAGAGTGTGGCTACCTTCGGTGATGACGACCTTTTCGTCCTCAGCGATCCACTCCAGGCGATCCCTGTGAAAGGCGATCGTATGTTGGGCCAGGCAGCCGTAGGTCGGATCTATGAACCCCCAGCAGTCGGTCCAGGCGTCGCTCATCACGTCCCAGCGGTTGTCATACGTCAGGCCATAGTCCCCCGAGGAATGGGGCAGCCCAAGTCCGTGCCCCATTTCGTGCGCCCTGGTGGCGTGACTGTTGTACCCATTTGGCGGCTCCCAGGTGGCGGACCAAATCCCGCTCGCTCCATCGAAGGTCGCCCACCTGCTGCCGCCCCAAGCGGAACCGCCTATCGCGGCGTTGAACATCAGATTGATGCCCGAAAAGTCATGGAACATAACATCGGGATCCGCCACCGCGGTGCAGTCCGCAAAGAGGTTGCTTAGCATGTTGCTTATGCTTTGATCGACGTAGTAGCTCTGGTTATGGGGTAGGACGTACCAGTCCGTGGTTTCCGTTCCGGAGATATTTATCAAGCCATAGGAAGCTTCACGCCAGTAGTGATCCAGGCCGGGCGCTTCGCTGCTGAAGAGGCCGGTGAAATAGCTGGGATCTCTCGGCTCGTCGGGAATATCGGAGAACTTGCACAGGATGTTGATCCAGGGACGCGGTCCGCTCACTTGTGATGCCGCTTCAGGGCCTTGCCCCCGCGCCGCCGCCGGCTCTTCTTCAGTGCTGACAGCTTCAACACGAAAGGCGCGGGCTTGGGTGGCGCCATCGAACGCCCAACGCCCTCTCAGCACCACGCGACGATGGTTCAGGGCAGTGATGCCCCCAAATCGGCGCACCAGGCTCTCGGGTAGCTCAAGTGGATAGGAGTTGCCGAGGTCGTCTTCAAGCGTAAGCAGGGTTCTGTCATCCGGCATCCCAAGCAACGCGTCGCCCCAAGTGATCGTCAATCTACCTCTGAGCGACGTCTGCCCGGAAGCCGCCAGAGCCGGTTCCTGCGCATTCCGGTTGCCAGCGATCGCCATGATCAAACCAAAAGCAACCTGGATGCACAGCACCAGCAAGACGATAAGGACACGACCCCGCGGCGCGGATTCAGTGCGCACGCGCGGTCCAGCCCATAAACTCATTCCTCCCGAAAACGACACGCTCACTCATCCGTCAACACTTCTATAGACACAACGCGAAATACGCTCAACGATTCCATCAATACCGTTCCTTCAATCTCTACCCTCTTCCGATCAAGCGCCAGCGGCCCGCCCAACGGGACCAGCTCAGCCTCATCGATGCTCAATTCCCACGTCCGGCCATCGTCATCCGTGAAGAAGAAGTGAGCCTCGTCGCTCCACACGATGGTGAACCAACCCCTGAGCGTCGTGATGGCGTCCGGATCGACGGTTGAAGGTTGGTCTGAGACATTGGTTTCCTGCTCGGAGGCGCGGGCAGGTATTCCGGCACAGCCGCAAACAAGCCATGCCAGCCCTACAAGCAGGCCGATGATCCTCAAGGTCTTCAGTATCGGGTTTGATTGGGATGTGAGCTTGCGTGCAGCATCCCGGCACGTCTTCATGCTTGCACCTCCGACTGTGGAAGCGCCACACCCTCTCGGGCATGGTTGACTTTCTTCAAGCAACTTATTGGATACTTCGCCTGGATGTGTGTTCGGGTGGATGCTGCCGGCGCCCGGTTCCCCATATCTCGCAAGGATGGCCGTTGTGCTCGATCCACCCTGTTCAGCCTTTGTGCAATCTAGGCATTGTAAGGAGATTGTAAGGCGCGCAATCACGTTACCATAACGTCGGAACGCCGTTCAATCCGTCACTAGTACCAATGATGAAATTTCTGTAATTTCCGTGCGCTTCTTGAGTTATGTCAAGAGCATCACCCTTCTCCCGGCATCTCAATCTCATGTTTATCTCTTGGAGCTTGGTTTACCTGCTATGCGCCGCCGTCGAGCGGAATCCCTTGCCGGCGAAGGTCAATTCTGTCGATGCCCTATGGTCCGTCCCCGCTTGCCTCCGCCCCCACCTGGGGGAAAGCTGCAAATCTGGATTCCGGGGCGTCGCGAGTCCTTTCGCAAACATCGGAGCATCCTGGAACGGGCCATGGACGACCCCGTCAAGTCAAGCTTGATGAACGATCTGCGCGGGGTCCCGCAAGGACGCCGGGACAAGCGAACGGCCCCGTCTGCGCGGGGTCCCGGAAGGACACCGGGACAAGCGAACGGCCCCGTCAAGTCAAGCTTGATGAACGATCTGCGCGGGGCCCCGGAAGGACACCACTTGTGGAAGGGCCACAAGTGCAGGCGGGGCAAGCGAACGGCCCCGTCTAAGCAAGCTAAACCAATACGAGCGCAAGCCGCGTATGCGAGCGCGCCCGGGTGGAATGCAAAAAAGGATGGCAGCCTGATATGTAGTCAGGCTGCCAATCAAGTGTCTGCAACGTCCGAGTGTAGGGCGGCGGCGATCTAGGGCGATCGGACCTCGATGTTGTCAAAGGCGATCGTGAAGCCGGGATTCGCCCATACGCCGCCAAACAAGCCGATGTCTCCGTTGGCGAAGGAAAAGTCCGACACCTGCCCAAGAACGACTCCATCGACCGCCAACGTCAGTTCGTTGGCCAAGCAGGCCGCGGTGATCGTCGCCGGATCATAGCGCGGAATTTCCCTGGCAAAAGTCCAATCCATCAGAATCTCAGGCTCGCCATCCTGCATCTTCCAGATGGCGGCGTATCTGTCCTCGGTGATGGTCAGCGCGTAGAAGTTATCGGGATCTCGAAAGCGGCAGATCACGCCATAGTCGGCGTCGCCTACGGGCGTCACGATGCGTGCCTGCACGGTAATCACCGTATCGACGAATTGGTTGTGCGCCCTGCCCCAGAAGAGATAGTAGGGGGCCTCGATCTCCACTTGATACTCCCCATAGCTATAACCCACGAACCCTTCTGCGCCCCCGCCATGATCCCAGCCCGAACTCGAGGATGAGAAGTCATCCGAGTAGAGAATCACATTTCCCACCGGAACGGGGATATCGGGTTTGGTTGGATCGACGATGCTTATCTCGCCGAGCGAAGCTGCTTCGATCATCGGCAGCGCCAAATCAATCGGGCGCAGGGCGTTGATGAAGCCGCCTGTTGGGATGCAGGAGTCCTGGTTGTCGACCACGCCATCCCGATTCGTGTCGGCGATCACGCGACAATCCACCAGGAGGTCGTCAGTGCTGGACCCAATCTGCGTTGGGATGCCAATCAAGCGTCCGCGATCGTCGGCCACCAATCCTCCACTATTGCCTCCCGCGATCGTCGCCGAGGTCTTGATGAAAGCCCTGTCCCCGTAATCCGCATCGCTGGTGAAGCCACTGACCTCTCCGCTTGTCAGCGTTATCGTGTCGCCGCCTATTCCGGGATATCCCAGAATGGTCAGCGAATCGCCCAACCGCAGGCGGTCGGATTCACCCAACTCGACCGCGGGTAGATCAAGCTGGCTGTAGTCCACAGGCCTGCGCTCAAGATCGGTGGTGATTCGGATCACGGCGATATCAAGGCCCCGATCCGCCTGCAGCACCTCTGCGCGATACATGGGTCTCGGAGGCCGATCGGGTTCCTCGGTCAGT
>DAOVIK010000298.1 GCA_030673735.1 Anaerolineae bacterium | reverse complement strand
GGTTTCCTTTGTGCGCTATCCACAGTTGCGCAGCGACAAGCCGCACCTCATCAAGGTTCCGGGCAAGCTGAAGATGGCCGAGGGATGGGAATTGGTCGCAGGCGCGGGGAAACTTACCCCGGAGGATCAGAGTGATTTGCTGCAAGATGCAGCCAATGACCGCGTGTTCTTGGATGCGGATCAGTTGGATGGGGGGTTGAATGTAAGACCAATAGAGCCTGGAGATCGCATTCAGCCCTTGGGCATGAAGGGACGCATCAAGATCTCTGACCTCTATGTGAATGAGCAAATTCCGCAACCGGTTCGGCCGTTGTGGCCTCTGATTGTGGACAAGCGGCAGGTAGTCTGGGTTGCAGGGGTGCGCATGGCGCACGGCGTGCGTCTCACGAGAGACTCCGCTCGATATGTCGAACTGAGATTGGTCAGACCAGAAAGCGAAGAATGATGCAGGCACGATTCAACCTATGGCTGGAACGCGAGGGAAAAGTCGTCTTGAGCATGTGGCGAGTGCAACTGCTTGAAGCAATCGCACGCAGTGGCTCGATCACTGCAGCCGCTGAGGAGATGCAGATTCCCTATAGGCGAGCGTGGGAGAAGCTGCAAGAAATGGAAGCCGGCCTGGACAAACGGCTTCTGGACACCGAGGTAGGGGGCGTGGGAGGGGGCGGAGCGAAGCTCACTCCCGAAGCCCTGGATTTGATCCAGCGCTTCGAGGCCTTTTCCGCGGGCATGGATGAGGAGATCGAAAAGCGCTACCTACGAGCCTTCGGTCAGAAATGAAAGCGATCCTTGCAAGGGCGCTGCAGCTCTCTTGATGCATCCTGGAGTTGGGCAAGTCAATGGACACCGATCGCAAAGGTTGGAACGCAAGACAGAAGAAGCTCCGAACTCTGCTTTCCGATCCGGCAAGCTTTGCCCAAGCGATCGATCTGTTCATGCAGCAGCATGCGGAGGTGCACTCCAGCGCCGTGTCATCTCATGGGTCTCTATCGTTTGAGGACATGATCATTAGAGATCTGACTGCCCAGCAGATGGTTGAGATTCCCGATCGAATGGAACATTCGATTGCCTGGATTATGTGGCACCTTGCACGGATCGAAGATGTCACGATGAACATGCTGATAGCGGGTGAATCGCAATTGCTCGAACGAGACGACTGGAAGCGCAAGATGGGCATTCCGGCTGTGCATACCGGTAATGCAATGTCCAAGCGCGAGACGATCGAACTCAGCAGAAGCGTTGATATCTCTGAACTCAAGAATTATCGAGTGGCTGTTGGGCGTCGTACAGAGGAGATCGTCAAGCAGCTCGATCCTGATGCGCTTGTGCAGGCAGTATCCCCGACTCGATTGGATCTATTGCTGCGGCAAGGAGCGGTTGTGGAGGAGGCCAAGGGGCTGATTGATTATTGGGGCAAGAGAACCATCGCGGGACTCCTTCTCATGCCCCCGACCCGCCATTGCTTTATCCATTTGAATGAAGCGGCCAGGATCAAAGCGAAACTGGTGTAGGGCGGATGGGCTCCGTACTGAAGCGTATGATGAAATGTGGACGGACGTGCACGTAGAAGAGCGCCGCGACCCCGCAATCTTGACTTAAGCAAAACCGATTTGATAGAATCGCACGAGCTTCCTGCCCGGCGCGGGAAGTACAACTGAATAGCGGGAGACCGGCGTATGGGTCTCGGCCAGAAAGGTGGCCGAGATTACGAGGAGGAGGTTCCCCACTTCATCGTGGGGGAAAATCGAGAAATCAGCGGATGCCTCCGGAGCCCGCCACAGGCTCCAATCTCCCTTCCAGGATAGCGCCTGACCAAAACCAGCCGGCGACGGTTGGGACAAAGAACGGCGCAGTGGCCAGGAAGTGTCCGTCTGCGGATGCAGCCTGCTAAACCAACTGGAAGGGCGACAACCCCGCACATCTGGCATCGGGCACGCCCTGCGTGCTCTTTTTAGTCTCAAGGATGCCGCACGTGAGAATCGCCAATAGAAATCGCCCTGGCCATGAGATCAGGAGGAACTTCGATGGGAAACGAGATACTAAAGCAAGCAGCTGAGGATGGGGTCAAGTTCGTTTGTCTGCAGTTCACAGACGTCACGGGCGCGGTCAAGTCCCTAGACGTCCCGTTGCAGCGCTTGGAGCGGGCGATAGATGAGGGAGTATGGTTCGATGGCTCATCGATTGAAGGGTTCGCGCGCATCCAGGAAAGCGACATGAGGCTCGTGCCTGACACCGATACCTACTCCCTGTTGCCCTGGAGCGATCCCGAGCGCAGGCGCGCCCGGGTGTTCTGCGACATCTACAACCCCGATGGAACCCCATTCGAAGGCGATCCGCGCGGTGTGCTCAAGAGGACGCGCGAACGCCTTAGCGAACGAATGTGGAGCTTCAACGTGGGGCCGGAGCCGGAATTCTTCCTCCTGCGGAAGTCGAACAGTGAAGCTATTAGCGCAGTGCCGCATGACGTCGGAGGCTACTTCGATTTCTCCGCCAACGACGAAGCCCATAGCGTCCGTGCCGAGTTGATGCTGGCGCTGTCGAAGATGGGCCTCGAAGTGGAAATGGGGCACCATGAGGTCGCCTTGGGACAACATGAAATCGATTTTCAATTCACAGACGTACTGCGCGCTGCGGATAACGTCGTCACGCTCAAATACACGGTGAAGGCCCTGGCTGCCAAGAATGGATTGGTCGCCTCGTTCATGCCCAAACCGTTCTTTGGTATGGCCGGCTCGGGGATGCACACGCACCAGTCGATATTCGATAAAGACGGCACCAATCTCTTCTACGGTGCGCAGGACGAGTTCAATCTCTCGCCAATCGCTTACCAATTCGTCGCCGGACAGCTGGAGCACGCCCGCGGATTGTCTGCCATCGTCGCTCCCACAGTGAACTCCTACAAGCGAATTGT
>DAOVIK010000305.1 GCA_030673735.1 Anaerolineae bacterium | reverse complement strand
GGCATCACGATCGAGCATATTGATGTCTAAGCAGCATAACAACTCGCTGCAGCGGACCAGGGATGCGCAGCGGTTTGATATTGAGTAGTCCGTTCCCTGGCCGCTGAGCTCGAGGCCGTTAGGTCGCTTGCATACAGAACCCTCCGCGCCCGCGGCTACAATGATGAAAAGGTAGGTGCTCATGACCGAAGTTGAACGAGAGGAGATCTTCGAGGGCAAATGGTACGCCCACCCCCCCATGCGGAATGCATTAATCGCCGGCATCATTACCGGCGTCTCGTTTGTGCTTGCACATACAGGCTTGATCCCCAACTCCTCGGAGATCGCTCTCTACGCGGTTGCGATCATCTTGGGTGGCTACCACTGGTCTCGCGAAGGAATCGAGGAGCTTATCGGGGAGAGGCAAGTGAGCATTGACATCCTCATGTTGGCCGCTTCCATTGGTTCGGCGGCACTTGGCATGTGGGATGAGGCTGCCTTCCTGGTTTTCCTGTATGGCACCGCCGAAGGCTTAGAGGAGTACACCTATGCCAGGACGAGGGCTTCCATAAGAAAGCTCCTTGACCTAGCTCCGAAGGAGGCGCGACTCCTAAGCAATGGGGAGGAAGCGACTATCCCTGCTGAGCAACTCAAACCTGGGGATGTTTTCCTCGTAAGGCCTGGAGAGTCTATTGCCACGGACGGCATCATTATTGAAGGCCGCTCCAGCATTAATGAGGCTCCCGTAACAGGGGAGTCTATTCCCGTCGAGAAGAAGGAGGGGATGGCGGTCCTCGCCGCCACTCTTAATCAGGAGGGAGCACTCAAGATTCGGGCAACAGCAGCGTTTGAGGACAACACTCTCTCCAAGATGATCCATCTCGTTGAAGAGGCGCAGGACCAGAAAGGCAGGGACCAGCAATTCATCGAGAAGTTTGGAACGAGATATTCCCCATTGGTCCTCCTGGGTGCTCTTCTTACAGCCGTCGTGCCGCCTCTCTTCGGAGTACCATTCCCTGAATCGGCTACCAGGGCGATCGTCCTCTTAGTCGCCGCAGCCCCTTGTGCCCTAGTCATGTCCACCCCCGTTGCCATCGCCGCCGGCATTACCCGGGCAGGACGCAACGGCGTACTCATCAAGGGTGGCGTCTTCCTGGAGAGCCTAGGCACCATCAAGGTGGTGGCCGTTGACAAGACTGGGACTCTCACCAGAGGCGAGCCGATAGTCACAGACGTCATCTCCCTTAACGGTGACGAATCCAAAGTGCTCGCTTTGGCATATGGTGTGGAAAGGTATTCCGAGCACCCATTGGCCAGAGCCATAGTCAGAAAGGCAGCAGAAGTCGGCGCGAGCCATCTCAAGGCAGTCGAATTCTCTGCCCTGGCGGGCTACGGCGCCAGCGCAAACGTTGAAGGCACGTTTGTCTATGTGGGAAAGCAAGGCTTGTTCACAAAGCTGGGCCTAGATATCCCCTCACCCACGCAAGTTGAGGCCCTCCGAGCCGAGGGAAAGACAGTCATGCTCGTCGGAACTGAGGATCGCATACACGGCATCATCGCAATCAGGGATACCATACGCCCCCACGCTCGAGACGCGATCCTCCAGCTCCACCGCATGGGAGTTAGCGTCGCCATGCTGACGGGCGACAATGAGGTAACCGCTTCCGCAATCGCTGTGGAACTTGGCATAGGCGATGTCAGGGCTGACCTCAAGCCCGAGGGAAAACTCAACGCAGTAGAAGAGCTTCACCGTGAGTACGGTCCAGTCGCCATGGTAGGCGACGGCATCAACGATGCTCCTGCTCTAGCAAAGGCCACCGTCGGAATTGCCATGGGCGCCGCGGGAACAGATGCGGCAATCGAAGCCGCCGACGTTGCGCTTATGGGAGACGACCTTACCAAAGTGTCCTTTGCCATAGACCTCGGCAAGAAAGCGCGAAGGATCGGCCTTCAGAACATCGTGTTCTCCATTCTTGTCTTGGCCTTCCTTATCCCCGCAGCTCTGACTGGTGCAATGAGCGTTGCGCTGGCGGTCTTACTGCACGAAACCTCAGAGGTCTTGGCTGTCGCAAACGGTCTCCGCGTAGCAAGACCTTGAAAGGCAAGCGGCCTAACCACTCGCTGGAGCGGACCCGGCCAGCGCGCGATTTCAAGACGCAAATAGGCTTAGCCGGGCCGCTCAGCTCGAAACCGTTAGGCGGAATAATCGCTATGGATAAGGACCGACGATCTCCAGTCGTCAAAAAACCTGCAGATGCCGTCGACTGGCTCAGGAGACACACCGTCCACGGCATCCTGAAGAACCGCATCGGAGCCCTTGATTCAGATTCGAGGATCGAGGCTTGGGTAGTGACATTCACTGCGGTTTCGATCCTCGCGTTTCTTTTCATTCCTGCGTCGGGGCTCTTAGGCACTATCCTGCTGGTCGTCGCGATCCTGAGGCTATATGAAATCCTTATCAACGTAATACATGCGACGATCTTCTATGGGGTGGTGGACACAAAGCCGATGGCAGGGTATCGGAGGATTGTCATTCTGCTATTTGCAAATCTGGTGGAGGTTGTGTTCTGGTTTGGATTTATCTATCGGTGGTTTCCTTTTGACTTCACCAATTCATCCGTATCATTTCAATTATCCGCTCTCTCATATAGCTTCTCGACTGCGACAGGCGTTGGCTCCCCTCCTATCTCTGCCGAGTCCAATAGCACAGTCATTATTTCGTTGGCGGAATCCGCTCTTGGGCTATTCATGATCGTGGCAGTCCTTGCGAAGTTCGTATCTAGCCTGGCTCCCTCATCGGACATTCCGCCTAACAACTCGCTGGAGCGGACCGGGGATTCAGC
>DAOVIK010000398.1 GCA_030673735.1 Anaerolineae bacterium | reverse complement strand
TGCCGAAGCAAGTATGCAGTATGAAACCGATCGGGAAATCTTCATCGGGCGGGGGCGTTCCAAGACCCATCCACAGGCGATGGGACGTACTTTGACCAACAGCGCCGGCTACGTCTTAGACCCCATCCTGAGCTTGCGCCGGCGGGTGATATTGCGGCCGGGTCAGACTATTCAGTTCTCACTGATCTTGGGGGCGGCGGAGTCGCGCGATGGTGTTCTGGCTCTAATGGAGAAATACGGGGAACCAACCGCGGTCTCGCGGGCGATGGAATTAGCCTGGGTCTATGCTCAGCTTGAATTGAGGCTGCTGCGGATTCATCCAGATGATGCGCGTCGTTTCCAGCGGCTGGCGGGGCATATGCTTTACAACAATGCCCAATTACGACCGCCGCTCGAACGCATCCAAGGCAACCAAAAGGGCCAATCTTCGCTATGGCCGTATGGTATCTCCGGCGATCTGCCCATTGCAGTTGTGAGCATAGGGGAGGTACAGGACATTAGCCTTGTGCGCCAGATGCTCCAAGCACATACCTACCTGCGTCAGCATGGCCTGGTGGTCGACCTCGTCATCTTGAATGAGGAGTCGAGTTCTTACGAGCAGCCGCTCAACGAGCAGATTGAGCGGT
The DNA here is from genome assembly GCA_030673735.1 of Anaerolineae bacterium. Classification (GTDB taxonomy): domain Bacteria; phylum Chloroflexota; class Anaerolineae; order Anaerolineales; family E44-bin32; genus W1033. The sequence continues at coordinate 1,350 of DAOVIK010000398.1, read as the reverse complement.
TGATCCAGGCTAATTCGATGTATACAGGCGTTGATCAACCCGGGGGTGTGTTCCTGCGCAGCGCCGACCAGATCCCCGAGGAGGATTTGAAGCTCATTCTTGCCACGGCCCATGTTTCCCTGGTTGCCGCACGCGGCCCTCTACCACAGCAATTAGGAGCGCCCTCAGAGAGCGTTGAATTTCCAGAGGAAATGCGCACGAAGCGGGTAACGGAGGAACCATCCGCACGACTTTCCTTTATGGAGCTTCCTTACTTCAATGGCCTTGGAGGCTTCACGCAGGATGGTGGCGAATACGTGATTTATTTGGGTCCGCAAACTAATACACCCATGCCCTGGGTGAACGTCATCGCCAATCAGCATTTCGGCACGATGGTCAGCGAATCCGGTGTGGGATTTACCTGGTATGGCAACAGTCAGCGGAATCGTCTCACTGAGTGGTCCAATGACCCTGTTCTGGATCCCACCTCGGATGCGATCTACATACGCGATGATGAGAGCGGCAAGTTTTGGAATCCCACGGCGTTGCCGATTCGGGAAAGACCGGCCTATCGGGCCAGACACGGCGCCGGCTACAGCGTTTTCGAGCATAACAGCCATGCGATCGAGCAGGAGTTGACGGTCTTCGTACCTCAAGATGATGAGGGCGGGGAGCCTGTTCGTCTCCAGATTCTGAAGCTGCGAAACGATTCATCCAAGATCAGGAAATTATCCATCTTCTCTTATGTTGAATGGACTCTGGGTGAGAATCGGGAGACATCTCAAATGCACGTTGTCACCCAATGGCAGGAGAGTGATCAGGTGTTGCTCGCTCGCAACGGCTATCACCCGGACTACCCTGAGCGGGTGGCCTTCGCGGCGACGAGCCTGGATGCAGTTTCCTACACCGCTGATCGCACGGAATTCCTCGGACGAAATGGAACGATGGTGAAGCCCGTAGGGTTGGAGCGCATGTCATTGGGAGGGCGTACGGGGGTAGGCTTGGATCCGTGCTCGGTGATTCAGGTTCAGATCGAGCTTGCACCGGAACAAGAGACGGAATTGGTTTGCATCCTTGGGCAGGCGGGCTCAGAAGAGGAGGCCGTCCGGATCGTGCGCACATACAGAGAGAATTTGGCGGTTCATGCATCCTTGGAAAGCACCCGGAGTTGGTGGGATGTCATTCTAGGAACGATCCAGGTGGATTCGCCCGAGCTTTCGATGGATTTCCTACTTAACCGGTGGCTGTTGTATCAAAGCTTGAGCTGCAGAATATGGGGCCGCTCTGCCTTCTACCAATCCGGCGGCGCGATTGGCTTCCGCGACCAGCTCCAGGACATGATGGCTTTCCTTTACACAATGCCAGGTATTG
>DAOVIK010000201.1 GCA_030673735.1 Anaerolineae bacterium | reverse complement strand
GCAGAAGCGATTGATCCTCTCCCCTGTGAGATGAGAGGTTGCGGTGAAGAGGCCCTCGTATTCCTTCTCTTGCGCCAAGTCATAAGTCAAAGCGATGACGTTCATACCCGGCTCTATCCGAGAATCATCGCGAGAAACTAGCTCGCCATCCATGTAAACATTGGGCCGCAAAGCCTTGATCCTCTCCCTGTACTCTTGAGATGTAATCATCTTTCACCCTCCATATGGTCTTTGCTTCGCCAATTCGTAGAATTACCCGATCCTCCACCCACTCGTGCAACATCTCATGGGATCATTCTTCAGCCTTGTGGCCTCGAGCTGCTATGCTGCTCCGTTCTTCCGCTCCTTCATGGCCTTGATTGCTCTGATCTCCCCAAAGTGCCCAAGCATATCCATCAAGAAATTCCTAATATAGACATATGCCGTTTGAGGGTCTCCGGCTGGCGCTTCTGCCAGGGCACCTGGCGCAATTTCGTGTAGCGTATCAGGCGGAATGCTTTCCAGGTAGCCTTGAAGGGCTTCAATCGTCTCGTCGAAGTATTGCAGCACTTCATCGATAGGGAGAATCGGGACCTCCTGTACCTCCGCCCGTGTGTACCCCCCTAGATTGCCGATTCCCCTCCACCCTTTGCCACGCGGATCATAGCCTGTCTTTGCTGCCCAGCCCTTCGTATGCCATAGCTCTTCTTCAACCGGCCGGTTCTCCAGCACACGCACCTTTAATAGATCGAACGATCGACTGATGTGCCACATTGTGGCCGCGATGCTATTCGCCTCTTGATCCGGCTGCCATCTAAGAGTATCAAGCGACATTCCATCCAAGACCCGACGAACGCGACTAGAGAATATGGCAAGGATATCTAGCAAGACATCTTTGTCATTCATCTTTGCTCCTCATACAAGTATGCATCGAAAACACATCGCGCACTATGCGGGAACAGGATTTGACGCTCGCGCTAATCGGTAGCTCTTTGAGGGATTGCATCTCGTTATGAGGGGCAAACGGAGAAGAAGGAGATCGAGCCTATCGTCCGAGCGTGCTGTACGAAGCCATCATCGCCAGGGCCACGATCACAACCGCCACCAGGATGATCCATCGCCGCGTATCGCGCCAGGACCGATGATCCACCAGCCGGGGGCGCTCTGTATCCAGGAATTGGGGCTCCAGATCCGGACCCAAATAATAGGTCACCAAAGCGCCGCTTATGAACCCACCCAAGTGGCCCCAATTGTCGATGCCCGGCATCAAGCCCAGGAAGAGGTTCAGCAGCGCTATCAGCAGCAGATGCCGGAATCGCACCATCCCTCCCCGGCCAAAGACCTTGCGATGACGAAAGAAGAAGGCCACCAGCGCACCCAGCAGGCCAAAGATGGCTCCCGAGGCGCCCGCGGAAGCGTGCGCGCTCAGCAGCATGCTCATCGCCACGCCGCCAACGCCCGAAATCATGTAGAAGGCCAGCATGCGCGCCGAGCCGAAGAAGCTCTCCACTGCGGGGCCCAATATGTAGAGTGAGTACATGTTCACAAAGAAGTGCCACATGCCGACGTGGATGAAGATCGGCGTGACCAACCGCCACACCTCGCCCGCCGCGATGGCCTCGCGGATCTTGACCCCATACTCCAGCACCGGATCCCAGCGCAACAGCTGTAGCGAGAAGTACTGCGCCAAGAATACCAGCATGGTGAACGCAATCAATCCGAACGTCGCCGGAAAACGCTGGATCCAGGGCTGGGTTCGCCTATCGAGCGGAAGCTCTTCTGGAGCTCGGGGTGGAAGCTCTACTGGGGTTCGGGGTTGCAACTCTCCACCAATCGGGGGTTCGCTCGGAGGCAGACTCACAGCCGGACCTTCCTGGGCTTGGTCCGCTGGTGCTCGGCATTGATGATGTCCATGATCGTGTCAACCGCAACGTCAAGCTGTGAATCCGCATTGACCACGCAGTAATCGAAGAGCTCCTCCATGGTCTGCATCTCCTGCCGCACCATGTCGACACGCAATTCCACTGCCTCGGGCGTGTCGGTCTCGCGCTCTTTGAGTCGCCGAATCAGCTCCTCTTCGTCCTGTGTGACCAGAAAGATCAGCAGAGCCTCCTCGAACAGCCCACGGATGGTCCGTGCGCCTTGCACATCGAGACGCATGACCACGTCCAACCCGCTCTCCAAGGCCTCGCGCACCTGTTCTCTGGGGATGCCCTTCTGCTGGCCGTAGACGTCAGCGTGCTCGAGCAGCTCGTCTTGCTCGATCATCCTATCGAATTCGCCCTGGCTGACAAAGATGTAATCCACGCCGTCTATCTCATGCGGGCGTTGGGGGCGAGATGTAGCCGTTACCACAAAGTGGAACGGCAGGCCTCGCTCCCGCATGCGCTTGACCACAGTATCCTTGCCCACCCCCGAAGGCCCAGAGATCACGATGAGCAGCGGCTCTTTCTTGCGGTCATACAGGTTGGGTTGCACTCCTAGTAACCTCCAAGCGCGACCAGTATAATCGATTTGATGGAGGACGCCATGCCCGGCTATGAATACGGGTGTCGCGATTGTCGCAAGCGCGTTGTGGTCTATCAGAGCTACGAGGATTACGGCCGCGTTCCGGTCAAATGCCCCGAGTGCGGCGGTGAAAACCTCAAGCGCCTGGTCGGCCGCGTGCGCATCGCACGCTCGGAAGATGCGCATCTTGAATCCATGGCAGATCCGGATCGCTGGGGCGATATCGACGAGAACGATCCCCGATCAATGGCCCGCTTCATGCGCAAGATGGGGCGTGAGATGAGTGAGGAGCTGCCGGCAGAATTCGATGAGGTTGTCGATCGTCTGGAAGCCGGCGAGACGCCGGAGGAGATCGAGAAGAGCATGCCCGAACTCGGCGATTTGGGTGATGATTTCGCCTGAGCCATAGCTAATTGGTGGCTCCCCCCAACCCTCCCAATCATCCCACTTTCCTTACCTCGACCAATTGCGTATCACATCCACTCGCGCTACATTAGACCGGCCTTACGGAATTCTTATCTCCCTATGGAGGAAATGAACGCTATGATAACCAGAATACTCACCGGTCTGATGATCGTATGCGGAATCTTGGCCATCGCCGGGCATTACGTAGGACCGCGCTGGATCATCTACGTCTTCAAGCCGCTTACCACCATTCTCATCATCGCCATCGCGTTCCTGGGCGGAACCTCCGCCGGCCCCGTCTACAAGACCGCCATCCTCATCGGCCTTTTCTTCTCACTGGCTGGCGATGTACTCTTGATGCTGCCCTCGGACCAATTCATTCTCGGCCTGGTCAGCTTCCTGATCGCCCAGATCTGCTACATCGTCGCCTTCACCTCCGGCCAGGGTTTCAACTTCAAGCTGGCCTCGCTCGTGCCCGTCCTGGTCTATGGCGTGGTCGTCTACGCCCTGCTTTCGGCGCATCTGGGCCGGATGCGGCTGCCCGTGATTGCCTACATGATCGTGATCCTGACGATGGCTTGGCAGGCATGGGAAAGATATCGCTCGCTGGGCGAGTGGGCTGCGCTGATTGCCTTCATCGGCGCGGTGCTGTTCGTCATTTCGGACTCCGTGCTGGCCCTGGACCGCTTCCGGGGCGAGTTCGGCGCTGCGCGGGCATTGACGCTCAGCACGTACTACGCGGCGCAGTGGTTGATCGCCAGTTCGGTGGTCTAGCAGCCAGCCCCGCTCACAGAATAATTCAGATCAACGGCATCGGGCTGTCCAACATGGGCAGCCCGTTTTCATGTTCGTTGGATAATCATGTTTATCTCTTGGAGCTGCGATTGCCTGCGCCGTTCCGCCGTCGAGAAACTGGACCGCCCAGCGATGGCTGCTCTTATGATGCCCTATGGTCCGTCGCTCCCGCTCCCGCCTTTTACCTGAAGCCATATCAACCATTTTCATGGGTGTTGTCAGGCACAAGGCTGAGCGACCGTTCTGCCCCAGGTACCGTAGAGACGTTGCACCGCTCGTCCCGCACGCCATTAGCGGGATGCAACGTCTCTACAAACTACTTGTCCCGTAGGAAACAACCTTTCGATTGCTACATCAATGCCATCGCAGGGGCGACTGGTCGTTCATCCCGCATGTCCTTAGCGGGGCGGTCGCCCGCGATCTCGTTATGGATCATGCCGTCCTCCAGTAGATAGTACATGTGAAAGGAGTTCCGCAGAGACGCACAGCTGCCTGGCCCGAGTTCTCTTCGGGGTGC
>DAOVIK010000121.1 GCA_030673735.1 Anaerolineae bacterium | reverse complement strand
AGGAATTGAAGAAGCGCTTTGAGGCTGCGCAGCATGCTCCACCGTCGGAAAAGCAGACCTTTGAAGCTGTGGGGGAGGAAATAGCAGCGTATCTGCTGAATACCGGGTGGCTGATCAAGCTATCAGGCGGAGTTGTGTTTGAGAGGGGAGTTTATCAGCAGATGGTGAACGGCATAAAGAAAGAGCTGCAGAGCAAAGGTACCCTGACGGTTGCGGAGGTGCGCGATATGTTCAACACCTCGCGCAAGTATGCTCTGGCCTTGATGGAGCATTTGGACGAAGTTGGGGTGACGATCCGCGAGGGTGACAAACGTCGCTTGGCTTGAGCTGAAGTACTTATTCCCAACCCATTGCCCGCACCAATTGAAGTGGATGAATAGCGCTGCGCCCAAGATTGCGGAGCGGTCTTAGAGGGCGAGTTGGAATAGTGTAGAGATGTTTCTTTTTAATGGGAATGTGGCTCATTGGGATCAATCAGGAACGTCGAGCTTAGCTTCGGCGAAGTCGGGAGCGCCATGCAGAAAGCTGCTGGCCGGCATTGGTTTGCGGCCGGCTGGTTGGATGATGTCGAGCACAAGCAGGCCGGCATCTGTGCCTATGGAAGGAAGGTCTTTGGTCATGGTTACCCGGCCAGGGATTGCGGAATCCTTCGGAATGGCGTGTGCCTTGCGGACGACAATACGCTGATCCTTCCAGTAGAAGAAAGATCCTGGCCATGGTTCAAAGGCCCGAACATGTCGATCGAGGATCAAAGAGGTCTTGCGCCAATCAAGTAGCCCATCCGATTTCTTGAGCAAGGGAGCGAGCGTAGCTTGCTCATCATCCTGAGGATAAAGGGCGATCTCGCCGGAGCAATATGGGGAAAGCGTCTCCGCTAGAAGCTCGGCGCCTAGACTCGCCAGGCGCGAGGATAGGGCACCGCCGATTTCATCAGGGAGTATCTCTGTTCGGCGTTGTGCAATGATCGGGCCGGTATCGAGATCAGTATCCATTTTCATGATCGAGACGCCGGTTTCTTGGTCGCCATGAAGGATTGCAGCCTGAACAGGAGCGCCGCCGCGCCATCGGGGAAGCAGCGACGCATGGACGTTGACGCAGCCATGTGGAGGCAATTCAAGAATTGCAGGCGGCAGGATCTTGCCATAGGCGGCAACGACGATCACGTCTGGGCTGTGCTGTTCAAGTTGAGAGGGCATGTCGGCATCCTTCAAGCTGATTGGCTGAAGGACCGGGATGCCAAGCTGGAGTGCGGCGAGCTTCACAGGCGGTGCGGCAAGCTTGCGCCCGCGCCCCGCACGGCGGTCAGGCTGCGTGACGGCAGCAGCAAGCTCGTGATCCTGTGCAAGGATATGGAGCGAGGGGAGAGCGAAATCGGGTGAGCCCATGAACACGACGCGCATGGATTTATCGTAGCATGGATACTGCAAAGGGAAAACCTTTATATGAGTGATGAGACATAATTGTGCGGAAACGGTTTGCACATCGTGTTAACGATTGTAGAATTGCGGTCCAACAAGAACCAAGTGAGGGGGGCGGAATGGCTCCCGGATGGTAATCCGGATGGAGGAGAGAGATCGGGGTGAAATCGAAATGGATCTATCCACGGCCCATACCTGAAAACGTTGAGCGCGAGTTGGCAGGATATAGGCCGATTGAAAGGCAGGTCTTGTATATGCGTGGAATAGCCACAGCCAAGGATGCGCATGAAGTCCTGGGCAGGTATATGGCTATTGATCATGACCCGTTTCTATTGATGGGCATGGATCAAGCTGTAGCGAGAATCCTGAGGGCGCTGGAAGAAGAAGAACGGATAGTTGTGTACGGAGATTACGACGCTGATGGAGTGACAAGCACTGCCTTAATGGTAGGTGTGCTTCGACAGCTTGGAAACAAAGTCGAATACTACATCCCGAATCGCTTCAACGAGGGATACGGCCTGAACACTGAGTCAATATCCGCACTTGCCAACGACGGGGCCACTCTGCTGATCAGCGTGGACTGCGGGATGCGTGACGCAGATAAGATCGAACATGCAAATCGATTGGGGGTAGACGTAATCGTAACTGATCACCATGAACCCGGTGAATCCCACCCGCGCGCGATAGCGGTCGTTAATCCAAAGCAGGAAGGAGATCCTTATCCATTCAAGAGCTTATCGGGAGTGGGAGTTGCATACAAGCTTGCGCAAGCATTGATGACCAGGCTAGGGAAAGGTGATCCCAAAGATGCGCTCGATCTTGTTGCACTGGGAACGGTGGCCGATGTTTCAAGGCTGCGCGGCGAGAATCGTCGGCTTGTTAGCTTAGGGCTTGGGCGACTCAATGATACGCGGCGCGTCGGCCTCAGAGAGCTCATGAAAGCTGCGCGCATCTCTCCCGGCAGTGTAACAGCAACTTCAATAGGCTTCATCATTGGTCCGCGATTGAATGCCGCCGGGCGTTTGGGAAGCGCCGATAGGGCATTGCGACTTCTAACGACCTCCGATAGATCTGAAGCCAAGGATCTGGCAAGTGAGTTGGACAAAGAAAACCGGAAGCGACAGGAGCTAACGGCGAGAACAGTCGAGAAGGTTCTGGAGATCGCCGGGGAAGGTCCGGAAGACGCAGTTCTAGTCTTCGCAGCGGATGAGAGCTTCCACGAAGGCGTTGTGGGTCTGGCTGCAGCGAGATTGCGGGAACGCTTCTACCGTCCTGCATTCGTCGCAAATCGAGGGGAGGTTTCGACCCGGGGATCGGCTCGGAGCATTCCTGGTTTCCATGTTACCGAGGCTCTGGATGAGTGTGCAGACCTGCTGGCCAGATACGGTGGCCATGAGAGGGCAGGCGGCTTCACTTTAGATAATGCTAACGTGGAGGAATTTCAGAACAGACTGCGGGAGATTGCTGAAAGAAGATTGAAGGATATTGAGCTAATCCCGGAGTTGGAGATTGATGCGGAAGTGGATCTGCCACATCTAGGAGAGGACCTACTTGAATTTATAGAGAAGCTCGAGCCGTGCGGGGAAGGCAATCGCGCTCCAGTGCTGATGGCAAAGAACGTGACCGTGATGGGGAAAAGGACTGTGGGCGCCGATGGCAGGCACCTGAAGCTTACGTTGAAACAAGGAGGCCGTGTTATCGACGCCATAGCATTTCGGATGGGTGACCGGGTGACCGATATCTCAGATCGCGTAGATGTGGCTTTTAGCTTCGAGAGAAATGAGTATATGGGCATCAGGAGCCTGCAGTTGAATGTGCTGGATATTCGGGGAGCAAGCATCTGAGGCGGTCGACCAGCCCGGGAATTGGAGTATATGCAGATAGGGCAAGAACAAGGACGGTTTATATGAAGCGAATAGATTTCAGTCAATGAGGCGATATTTGAGCAGAGCCCAGACGGCTTGGAAGGCATCTTTCAGGCCGATCTTCTTTCCCTCATAGTATTCGCGAGGATTGAAAGTGATCGGAACCTCGAATAAGCGGACTTTGCGCTTCAGAAGCTTGGCAGTGATCTCGGGTTCGAAATCAAAGCGTCGGGATCGAAGGGGTATTTCTTGCAGAACCTCACGCCGGAATAGCTTGTAGCCTGTTTCCATGTCGGAGAGGATGCTGTTGTAGAGGATGTTTGTCATCAGGGTAAGCAATTTGTTGGCAACCATATGCCAGAACATTGTGGGTCGGCGAGCTGCGCCGAGAAAACGCGATCCAAATACGACGTCTGCCTTTCCTTCCTGAATGGGTACGAGAAGGGAGGGGATGTCGCGCGGATCATATTCCAGGTCAGCATCCTGGATGAGTACCAGATCGCCCGTGGTAGATCCGATAGCGCTGCGAATGGCTGCACCCTTGCCTTGGTTGCGCTCATGACGAATGAGCTCAAGCTGGGGATTTTGCTGAGCAAGGAGCTCTAGCAAATCCCCGCTCCCGTCCGTTGAGCCATCATCGACAAGGATGATTTGGTCGGCAACGTCGACCGCGGCGACGCGGCGCAGGATTTCTTCGACGGTATCTATCTCGTTATAGACTGGCATTATCAAGGATAGTTTCATAGCGCGATTTTACACGCAATACCCTATGTGATCAACGTAAGGTTGTGATCGCTGAGAGCAATGTAATATAATCCAGCCGGTTGGGTGGGTAGTCAAATAGGACCAGTAGAAATCGAGATATCCGAATCATACGATAGGCCATATCCGGGCCGTCATCTGTTCGTTGGATTGGCAAGAACTGGAGATACGAGATGCCGTATGGCAAAGTGCTAACCAGGGGGGCAAAAATTCGCCTCTCTGAGAAGCCCACTGAATTCATACCACCCCCGATCACCAGCGTTGATGAAACAGGACTTACTCAGCTATGGTTGCAGGATCTTGCCTTGAAGATCCTGTATTTTCGTGGTTACCAAACAGCGTTCAGCTTGTCCGAAGCAATGGCCTTGCCTTTCGCGGGCCTGGTGGATGGCATCCTTGATGCATTGAAGCGCGAGAAGTTCGTCGAGGTAAAGACGCAGACTGGAATTGGGGCCGGCTCATATCAGTACGCGATCACCGGCGCGGGGATAGCACGTGCGCGCGAGGCTCTCGAGCGCAGCCAATATGCCGGTCCAGCGCCAGTTCCCTTGGCCGAATACAACGAGAGCGTCCGTCGGCAAGGTCGATCGCGAGTCGCAGTTCTGCCAAAGATGCTAAAGTCGGCCTTGGCAGATCTGGTGCTATCGGATCTTACCTTCAGTCGGCTCGGTCCTGCAGTGAACTCCGGAACATCGATATTCCTGTATGGCCCGCCCGGCAATGGAAAGACCTCCATCGCAACAGCCGTTGGAAATATGGTGCTTCAGGAAGAAATGTATATTCCTTATGCGATTGAGATCGCTGGGCAGGTTGTGAAGCTTTACGATTCCGTGAACCATGTTTTGTCAGGCGATGAGCATAATACACCACAAGGCACCGCCTCGTTGAAAGCAGGGACGAAACGCGATCCGCGGTGGGTGAAGATACGGCGGCCATTCGTGATGGTTGGCGGCGAATTGACACTCGAAGGGCTTGATCTTGTATTCGACGACACGAATAAATTCTACGAGGCGCCATTCCAAGTCAAGGCCAATGGCGGCATGCTGCTGATCGATGACTTTGGAAGGCAGCTTGTTCGGCCGCGCGACCTGTTGAATCGATGGATTGTGCCGCTTGAGAACAGGATCGACTACCTGTCCTTGCATACGGGGCGAAAGGTCGAGGTCCCGTTCGATGTCATGATCGTGTTCTCCACCAACTTGCCGCCAAGAGATCTGGTGGATGAAGCTTTCCTGCGCAGACTGCGACACAAAATTCTCATTGAGGATCCCAGCCCCGATACATATCGGGAGATCTTCAAGAGAGTAGCAGAAAACAAGGGCGTAAATTACGCGGATCGAGGCCTGGCCTACTTATTGCAGGAATGGTACATCAAGCGCAATCGCAAACTGCGGGCCTCGCACCCAAGGGACATCTGCGATCAGATACTGGACATCGCACGATACATGAACGTCAATCCCGAGATGAGTAAGGATATGATCGATAAGGCAGCCGGGGCGTATTTTGTAGAAATCTAACCATGCTTGGCGACAGCTACTGGAAAAGAAAGAGACCTTTGATAATTGCTCATAGGGGAGCATCGAAGGTCGCACCAGAGAACACCATGGCGGCTTTCAACGCCGCCGTTCAGTTTGGGGCAGACGCCATCGAGCTCGACGTAAAACCGTCGGCGGATGGCGTCATTGTTGTCCATCATGATTCAACGCTTGATCGCACGACTTCTGGTTCCGGGCGGGTGTCGTCAAGAACACTGAGAGAGCTATCCGAACTGGATGCCGGCGGGAAGTTTGGCGCGCAGTTCACGGGCGAGCGAATTCCAACATTGAAAGAAGTCCTTGTGGCCGTGGGAGTGAAATTACTGGT
>DAOVIK010000278.1 GCA_030673735.1 Anaerolineae bacterium | reverse complement strand
TCGGTCCTAGTCCTCGCCGCGAGCTTCTGCGGCGAGCTGCTCGAAGAAAGCCTCCAGCACCTTGAAACGCTCGGCAGCGATTCGACGGGCAGGCTCGGTATGCAAGCCCTCGATAATGCGGCTCAGCTTGAACAGGTACTCATGGTATGCGCTGTGGGGTTCTCCGGGTTCGTGCTCGCCACTTTCGAGGAAGCTGGCCGAGGGCTCGGCATAGACCGGCTCGCCCGCCTGCTGGGCATAGCCGAGAGTGCGGGAGACGCCAAATGCCCCGACGACGTCGAGCTTGTCGGCATCGAAGAGCACCTTGGCCTCCAGGGTCTGGGGTGATTCACTACTGCGGAAGCGATGCGCGCGGATGCAATGCTGCACGGCCTGTATGCGCTGTTCCGTCCAGCCTTCGTCTTCTAGCATCTTGCGGGCGAATTCGGCGGAGGTCAGTTCGTGGCTTGCCCGACCCCCTCCCTCGACCGGCGCGGCATCGGCGGCGTCGTGCAGGAGCGCGGCGGCATGAAGAATCTCGGCATCGGCTCCCAACTCAGGACCAATACGCTCGACGAGCTGCAGCACGCGCTGCACATGATCAAATCCGTGCACCGGATCGCGATCGGCGTACCATTGGCGCGCTTTGTCAATCGTGGGCATGCGATTGCCTCCGGAAGGGACGCGTGATTATAGCATCGGCGTGAGGATCGGATAAGAAGAGGGTTTTTCGAGGAGGGCTAATTAATCCGGATTATCTCTTGGAACATGGATTGCCGGTGATGTACCGCCTGCTCAACCGGCTCCAAGCGATTATCCAAATCAATGACGGTCAACGAAAGATGGGCCTCTAACGGTCTCAAGAGATCAAACCAGCCCAAATGTCTGACAATTGACGCCTCCCGGCAAATGTGTTAGACTTCCGCCCGTTATCAACAGGCAACTGCCATCATCCTTTATGGAGGTTCGCTGCGTGGCAAAGCGTTGTACCGGCACCGTACGATGGTTCGATGGTTCAAAAGGATACGGATACATCAGCAGCGAAGACGGCGAAGAGGTCTTTGTGCACTACAGTGCCATTGCTAGTAAGGATTCTCACTTCCTCTCGGTTGGGGAAAGCGTGGCTTTCTTTCTGAAGCAAACTGTGCGCGGTCCCCAAGCTCTCGAAGTAACCCGTCTTAACTGAAACGCTTCCGCCTTTCTTAGAGTTGCCACACCCGGCGCGGCGAACTGCCGCCTGGGTTTGTCGCTGTTGAAACATTACAAATACAAGCTATGATATGTAGCAAGGAAGAATGAACACATGACACAAAAAGCAATACGATTGGTCCCCCTGGGTGGTCTGGGGGAAGTGGGAAAGAACATGCTCAGCGTCGAGTATGGAGAGAACATTCTCATCGTCGACGCCGGGATCATGTTCCCCGAAAACGACATGCTGGGCATCGACTACATCATCCCGGACTTTGAGTACCTTCTCGATAAGAAGGGCAAAGTTCGCGGCATCGTGGTCACGCACGGGCATGAAGACCACACCGGAGCGATCTCACACTTGTTGGAGGAGATCCAGGCTCCGATCTACGCCTCGGCGCTGACGTGCGGACTGCTGGAAGTCAAACTGAAGCGCAGAAAGATGCACAAGGAAGCGGATCTGAACGTCGTGAAGGCCGGCGAATCCATCCAACTGGGCCCCTTCGGAGTCGAGTTCTTTCACGTCTGCCACTCGATCCCCGACGCCGTGGGCCTGGGGATCACAACTCCCGCCGGGTTGATCGTCCACTCCGGCGACTACAAATTCGACCACACTCCCGTAGACGGCTGGCCTACAGATTATGGCAAGCTGGCCGAGTTCGCCGGCCGCGGCGTGCTGGCGCTCTTAGGGGATTCCACCAATTCGCTCGAACCGGGCTGGACGCCGTCCGAGACGGTCATCGACGGCGCTCTGGATGAGGTTTTCCGCCAGGCAAAGGGCCGCATCTTGATCGGCTCCTTCGCCTCGCTGATCTCACGCATGGCGCAGGTGGGCAAAGCCGCTGCCAACCATGGGCGGGTGCTGTCCTTCGTGGGCACCAGCATGATCGAGAACGCCAAGATGGCTCGCAAATTGGGCTACTTGGACCTGCCCGACAAGCTGATCGTGCCCCTCGAGAAAGCCTTGGAGACGAAACCCTCCAAGGTGGTGTTGATGTGCACGGGAACTCAAGGCGAGCCATCATCGATCTTGGGGCGTCTTTCCAAGGGCGTAAACCGGCAGTTCAACATCGAGCATGGCGACACGGTGGTGCTTTCCTCGCATCCGATCCCCGGAAACGAGGAGACGGTGCACCGCACGATCAACGGACTCTTCCAGCGCGGGGCGGAGGTGATCTACGATGAGATCGCCCCGGTGCACGTCTCCGGACATGCCAGTCAAGAAGAGATCAAGCTGCTGATCAAGCTGGTCCAGCCGCAGTACTTGATCCCCATCCATGGCGAATTGCGCCATCTGAAGCAGCACGCCGCGCTGGCACGCGAGACGGGCATCCCCGATGAGCACATCGCGGTGGTGGAGAACGGCACCGTGATCGAACTGCGCAAGGGCAAGCTGCATGTCGGCGAACGCATCCCCGGTGGATACGTCTTCGTCGACGGACGCGGCGTGGGCGACATCGGCCCCAAGGTCTTGCGCGAGCGGGAATCCCTGGCACGCGACGGTTTCGTAGCCATCCACATTCAACGACACTCCAAGTCTGGCAAGCTGCAGGGACAACCACAGATCATCTCGAGAGGCTTCGTCTTCACGCCCGACGCTCAAGAACTTTTCGATCAAGCGGAGCAGCGCATCCGCGATCTGCTCGATAAGGAGCGTGAGGGAGCTTTGGAGATCCACTTAGAGAAAGAGCTGGGTAAGTTCTTCTACTCTGAGACACGGCGCCGGCCGATGGTCTTCGTCTTCATCACGGACATCAAATAGGAATACGTGGGGACCAAAGTATCTTCCTCCTGGCCCTGTCGCGGCGTATAATGCCCCCGTTATGCCTACAAAGGCTCTTCGCCTCGCCACCGTGATGATTGGCATGCTGTGGATCTCCGC
>DAOVIK010000119.1 GCA_030673735.1 Anaerolineae bacterium | reverse complement strand
GGCGTGTTCAAGGCGGTGATCTCCGATGCGAAGAAAGAGATCTTGAACGGAGAGCACCTCGCCGGTGGACACAAATCCGCGCATTTCCAACGAGCCTTCATCAAGTTCGTCCAGCAGGGCGAGTGCCTGCTCATGCGCTTCAAGCACATGGCCGCGCAGCTCGTCCATCGACATGTCGGCTCGTCGGCGTACTGCTGAGCGGTTCCAGCGGGCGAGATCGAAATTGGCGGGCACGCCGTCTTCTCCCTCGGCCAACCGCCTGATCTGCAGCTGGAGCCCGGATTCGGAATCGGCGAGATGGGCCAGCACTTGATGAACGGTCCAGGTTTCCGATTCGTGGCTGTAGACTTGTGCGCTTGTGTGCTCCGGTAGAAGTGCCTGAAGAATCTCCCAGCTCTCGCCATGTTGTGACTTCAGATGGATACGGATCAACTCCTTGCGTTCGACCATGTCCATACGTCCTTAGTTGTTTTGTGCCGGCGGCTTGATGTCCAGATGCGGCACGGGCTGGCCGCTACCCAGCGCCTTGCGAATATCCCGCTGGTGGATCATGTTGTGTCTGTAGACCAGCTTGAGCGCCTTGCGGAGCTCGGTTTCGCCAAACCACGGATGGCGCCCCAATCGATCCAGATCAGTAGCAGACAAACTCTCCACGAGGGCGCCGAACTCCTTCCGCCCTGAGCTAAAGGCTTCGATCAGGTCGGATACTTCCAGTTCCTGGAGTCCACTGACTTCATTCTCGTTATACTCATCAATCTCAAAATCGTCTGGAGCGCCGCGACCGCCAGAAGAGATTTCACGCACCAGATGCATAAGACCCCGCTCTGCAGACACGAAGTGCGCCAGCACTTGATGGATGTTCCAGCAAGTGCCGGTCGTGTATACCTGCTGCTTCCAAGCTTCCGGAGGAAGGCTATTGAAATAGGCGATCGTCTTCTCCCCCTCGGATTTCATGCGGCGCGATATGTTTTGCAATTCCTTGTCCAATTTGCCCTCACTTCAGATCAGGTTTCTTCCGCCATCGACGACGATGGTTTCTCCGGTGATGAATTCGTTCTCAAGGAGAAAGATCACGGCGGAGCTCACATCCCTGGGGCTTCCTCCCCGGCGCAAAGGAAGAGCCTCTGTGATCTGGTTCCAGAGAGGTGGATCAATCCAATCGGATCTCAGAACGGGTCCGGGAGCGACTGCATTGACGCGGATCTGCGGCGCCAAGGCGCGTGCCGCAACCTTTGTTAGCATCTCAAGGCCTGCCTTGCTTATGGAGTGTACAGGGTAACGACTCCAGGGACGCAGGCCAGCCACATCCGAGATATTCACGATTGCGCCCACTCCCCGTTGGCGCATGCGCTGCGCCGCGAGCTGGATGCAGAAGAACGGGGCCCTGAGATTGAGGTTAATCGTTCGATCCCAATCCTCCTCGCTAGCTTGCAGCAATTCGATGGGCTGCATGATGGCGGCGGAATTGACAAGAATATCGAGCCCATCGAAGGATTTATCCAGGATCTGGAAGAGTTCCTCAATACCCTTGAGGTCCGTCAGATCGGCTTGGGCAGATTCGGCGCGCACCCCTGCAGCACGCGCTAGGCCCACGGTTTCGGACGCCTCTTCTGTCGAGCTATTGAAGTGTACCAAGAGGTCACAACCACGTTCGGCCAAAGCAAGCGCGATGGCACGTCCGACTCTACGGGCGGCTCCCGTGACCAGGGTAGTCTTTCCAGCTATGTCCATTGATGCCGCTCCGGCTCGATCTATCTCGCTCTGCTTTTTGAGCCAGCCACTGGTATCGGCGCTCAACCTCGAAGGAAAGTGGAGAGGAACAGCCAGAGGTTTGCAGGGCGTTCGGCAAGCCGGCGGAAGAAGTATGGATACCACTCCGTGCCGTAAGGCACGTAAACCCGTACCGGGTAGCCTTCTTGCGAAAGGGATAACTGCAGGTCGGTCCGAATACCATGCAGCATCTGAAACTCGAGTGCTCTCTTCGGCAACCCAATTTCAAGCGCATATCGCTTCGCGAACTCGATGCGATCTGCATCGTGGGTGGCGATTGCAGTCAGAGGCGGCACCTTTCCGCTCGGATTGGAAGGCACAGCTCCATACGTCAAGGCATGATTGGCCAGGATCTCAGTCAAACGGTCGAACGCCGCGTTGATGTCCCGCATGCGCGTGTGTGCGATATCTGAAGGCTCCTTGTATGCTCCTTTGCAAAGCCTGAAAGTGCACCCCTCCGCCAGCAGTGTCTCAACATCCTTCTCGCTGCGGAAGAGGTATGCTTGGATCACCAAGCCGACATTCGTCATGCCGTTTTCCTGCAAGATCCGATAGATTTGAATCGTTCGATCGACCGTTGGCGCTTCTTCCATATCGATGCGGACCCGGATACCGAACCTGGCAGCCTCGCGAACGATGCGCTCCACGTTCTCGAGGCACAATTCTAAGTCAAGGTTCAATCCCATTTGCGAGAGTTTTAGGGAGGCATTGGATTTCAATTCCGCTGCGACCAACCGCTGAAACACAGACAGGTAGTGATCTGTAGCCGCCGCAGCCTCATCGGCGGACGAAACATGTTCGCCGAGATGGTCCAGCGTCGTATAGAAACCTTTCGAGTTGAGGGTTTTGATGGCGGAGAGGGCATCATCCAGCGTGTCACCAGCGACAAAACGTGAGGCGGCGCGGCGTGCTAAGGGCCAACCGGTGACCATACGACGAGCCCAATTGGCCTTGGAAAGAGAGAGCAGAATGGTCTTGAGCACGGCGTTACTCCCGGCTGACTTGCGGTTGCGCAGGTGGATCACATACGAGCCTCATGGACCCCAAGGGGATTCGCCAAACATCTCACTTTTGCCCCAGTGAGGCCGATGATCAAACGTGTCCAATTCTAGCAGTGAAGTCCCAGTTTCACGACTCACCGAGCGCACTCGAGCGGTGTGCGAACGCGATTGGAAGGGGAAGGTATGACGTTGCCCAAGGAAGCTTGTGGTGGCGCGGTATGAGAGACCGTTATGACCGGTCGTTTGGGTGCCGAAAATGGCTATTATGGGCGCGAACCAGAGACCGCAATCAATACGTAGGCGATTGGTCTGTGAGTCGGTTTTGAAGCTCGAAGGTGCGTAGTCGCCTCAATCCCGAAGCTTCGATCTGACGCACGCGCTCGCGAGTGATGCCCATGACCAGTCCGACTTGATGCAGAGTGTGGGGAGCATGGCCCTGCAGCCCATAGCGCAGGCGCAGAACGCGAGCCTCTCGCCAAGGAATCTCGGCCAAAGCCTCATCGACGTGTTCGCCAAGCAGGATCTCGCTCACCGTCTCCTCAGGAGCCTCGGACAGCGTATCCGGGATCAAATCGCCAAGCAGACGATTCTCGTCTTCATCTTGCGGAGCTTCCAGTGAAATGGGCTGCAAGAAAAGCTCACGCGAGTCGCGCACGAGGTCAGGCTCGAACCCAAGAACATCGGCGATCTCCTCAGTCGTCGGTGGTCGCCCAAGCTCTTGCTCTAGACTCGCGGTCGCCCGGGATATCTTGCTGAGTTGACCGGTTACATGAACTGGAAGCCGGATGGTTCTGCTGTTGTTGTCGATGGCGCGCGTGATCGCCTGACGGATCCACCATGTGGCGTAGGTGCTGAAACGGTTGCCGCGGTCGGGATCGAATTTTCCCGCTGCGCGTATCAAGCCCACGATCCCCTCCTGCACCAGGTCGAGAAATGGGATGCCGCGGTTCACGTAGCGCTTGGCAACGCTGATGACCAATCGTGTGTTAGCCATTAGGAGACGCTCACGAGCAGCAAGCCCATCTTGGAGGATGGTTTGGAGTTTGGCGTGCTTTTCCGCGCCGGAGTTCGCTTCCGCGAGCTTCCTCGCTGCAGTGCGCGCTCGCAGCATGCGCTTGGTCAGAGTGACCTCTTCTTCGGCAGTCAGGAGCTTTGTACGTGCGATCTCATCGATGTAGGCGCGATTGAGATCGAGTGAATTCGCCCATAGGTAGTTGGGCTCACGGTCATCGTCCAGGCCTTTCTCATCAGTTTCTTTTGCATCAAGCCAGGTAAGTTCGATCTCCCCGCCGTCGTCTTGGATCGTCGCTTCATCTTCTGGATGCATAGCCATTCACCTGCAATCTAGACGCCCAATAGGCGTTCCGGGATTACCTTCATACGCAATCTCATCGAATGGGAACGTTCCCGACCAGAGCCAGTAGCCGGAGTGGGTTCCCTTCGGATTGCTTCAAAATCCTAGCACCGTTCCAGGGTAGGTTTCTGTAAGGAGGCTTATAGAAGGCCAAACTTGATCCAGGAGCTCTGCGCGGACTTCTTGGAGGCCGGATGCAGAGGAAATTACGGTAGAATGCGATGTTTGAAGGTTGAGAGGCTTGTCGGCACGGATCAGCAAGGATCTTCGAGAAGGATGCGGCATGCACTATGGTCGCATGCCGCGGATGTCATGGTTGTTTCGGGTAGCGTCTTCCTAGCTGGGTGGATGACATGAACGCTGTTGAGGTACAAGAACTGCGCAGGGTTTATCGCGCAAAGATGGGCTTGATGGGCCGCAAAGTCAAGGAGGTATTGGCCGTTGACGGCATCTCCTTTTCGGTGAATCGCGGCGAGCTATTCGGCATGTTGGGGCCCAACGGGGCAGGCAAAACCACAACCCTCAAGATGCTCACCACGCTGCTGATCCCGACCTCGGGGACTGCCAGCGTGTTAGGTTTTGACCTGGTCAAGCAAGCCAAGGCGATCCGTCCCCACATCGGTTTCATCTACGGTGGTGAGCGCGGGCTTTACTGGCGGCTGAACGCATTCGACAATCTGCGCTACTTTGCCAATCTGTATCATATGGATCCGGATCACGCTGCCAAGCGAATCCCGGAAATGCTTGAGCTCGTGGGATTGGGCGGGCGCGGGGATGAGAGGATCGAGGGTTTTTCACGCGGTATGAAGCAACGCCTGCACATCGCTCGCGCGCTCCTGCACGATCCTGAATTGCTCTTCTTGGATGAGCCGACATTGGGATTGGATCCCGTGGGCGCACGCGAGATGCGCAACACGATACGTGACCTTCAGGGCCAAGGCAAAACGATCTTCCTCACCACACATTACATGTTCGAGGCCGAAGCACTGTGCGAGCGCATTGCCGTGATCGATAAGGGTATGATCATCGCCCTTGACTCCCCGCAGGGTTTGAAGACGCATGTGAATGATCTCTCTGTGGTCGAAGTCGAGGTGTTCGGCATCCGGCAGGAAGCACTCGAGGTCATCAGAAAGCTCAAAGGCGTAGAGACGGCTTCGGTTGAGAATGTCGATCAGAAACAGATCCTGCAAGTGCAATCTCCCCTGGGTTCTGAAACCGTTGCCCCTGTGCTGCGGGTGCTTGAAGAGCGCAAGTTGCGAATGGGCAGGGTGACCGTGCGCGAACCGACGCTCGAAGATGCCTACGTTCGTCTGGTTGGGGGTGACACCTAATGCTGCGCCAGTTGCGAGTGATCGGCTTAGTGTTCGTACTGCATCTCAAGCAGGTCGCGGTGGACTTGTTCGTGATCTTCACGGTGATCGTGCAGCCGCTCATCGTTGCGGCGCTCGCCATATTCATGCTGCGTGGCAAGCCGGGTTTCGAAGCCATCTATGTCGTTGTGGGTAGCGCCCTTACGGGGCTGTGGAGCGGAACGTTGTTCTTCAGCGCCTTCAACATCGCCTTTGAGCGCTGGACAGGAACCCTGGAAGAGATCGTGGCCAGCCCCACGAGCCTGCAAACCGTGATCATCGGGAAATCGCTTGCCAATGCGGTCATGTCGTTTTCTTCCATGCTGTTCGGCTATGTGATGATCTCGCTGCTGTTCGGCTTCGAGCTGACGTTCAGCAATCTACCGGCCTTCATCGTCTCGGCGTTTCTAACCCTGTGTTCATTGATCGCCCTGGGCCTGGTCATTGCC
>DAOVIK010000068.1 GCA_030673735.1 Anaerolineae bacterium | reverse complement strand
ATCTTTGCCCTATATCATCGGCACAGCTACACCGGCTGCAAACCGGCCACATCCGATGTGTTGATGGGTATGGCCGCGCTTGTGGCGGAATACAACGGGATTGAGGGTGAGAAACATGTGCAGCAGAAACTAGCCGATATGATCAGTGTGGCAGAGTTGGTTTATGCGGCGGGTATCGCGGCTGCGGTAAAGGGGCAGCATGCTTCCTCAGGAACCTACGTGCCTGAGATCATTTACTCGAATGTGGGTCGCCGTCATGCAGGCGAGAATATCTATCATGAGTTCGAGATTGTCGCTGATTTGGCCGGCGGGTTGTCGGCAACACTGCCTTTGGAGGGGGATTTCATAAGCGAAGAGACAGGCCCACTGCTGGCCAAGTACATGATGAGGAATCCGGATATTTCGGCGGAAGACCAGCACCGCTGCTTTCGATTGATCAGTGATGTGATCTGTTCCTCGATGGCGGGAGTAAGCCAAATTGCCGGGTTGCACGGCGGCGGATCGCCTGTGATGGAAACCATTGCAGTATTGAGCAACTATGACCTCGAAGCGAAGAAGCAGATTGCCAAGGATCTGGCGGGTATCAAATCTTGAGCGTGGATGGGAGGCAGAGTCAGTTGACCAATCCTGAGGAATACAAGATCTATCTAGATCCCAAGTTCTCCACCCTCGAGCTCATCGATGTTCCGGCTCTGATCGAGGCTTGTGATGACGAATGGTACAACCAGACGCTGTGCACGGTGAATGATTCCGTGGTGAGGTTGGGGATATTGCGGGGCGAGTTTCACTGGCATAAGCATGACGAGGAAGACGAGTTCTTCTTCGTCCTCGATGGTCAACTGCTGATTGATCAGGAGGGGGAAACCGTGACCCTTGAGCGCCACCATGGTTACACGATCCCCAAGGGCGTTCTCCACCGAACTCGTGCTCCCAAGAGAGTGGCGATCCTGATGGTTGAGAAGAGCAGCGTGTCGCCGACCGGGGACGAGTAGGCGCTGCCGTTCTGCCGAGAGCGGCCTGATTGACACCCCCCTATGCGGCTCATATAATGCCAAGGATGTCTTTCCGCACTTCACCCAGGAGACTGTGAAGCAAAATGGCAAAGCAAAGCGCGCCGAAAGTGTGCGATGTTACCTTTATCGGCGCGGGTCCGACGGGTCTTTTCGGAGCCTTTTACGGGGGCTTGCGCGAGCTGACGTGCAAGGTGATCGAGGCGTTGCCACAACCCGGCGGGCAATTGATCACGCTCTACCCGGAGAAGCTCATCTTCGACGTGCCGGGCTTTCCTTCGATCAAGGCAAAGGAACTGGTGGCCAAGCTGTATGAGCAGGCCCAGCATTGGAATCCCAGCATGGCGCTTGACGAGCAGGCGCTCACGTTGAAGCGTGAAACGATTGGGAAGAGGCGCGATAAGGAAGAGTGCTGGGTGATCGGCACGGACAAGGGCGAGCATTTCTCGCGCTCGGTCATCATCTCCGCCGGAATCGGCGCCTTTCGACCGATCAAGCTGGATAACGAGAGCGTTAGGCGGTTTGAACGTCGTGGCGTGGACTACATGGTGTCGGATTACGAGGACTACGCCGGCAAGCGCGTGCTGATCGTTGGTGGTGGGGACAGCGCGGTGGACTGGGCGCTCGGACTGCTGCCTGTAGCCGAGCACGTCACGCTTATCCACCGGCGGGAGGGCTTCCGGGCCCACGACTCCTCGGTTGAGGCGCTGCAGGCATCCGATGTCGATGTGCAGATCTTCCACGAGCTGCGCGAGGTGACGGGAAAGGCGGGGGTCGAGAAGGCGGTGATCTTCGACAATCGCAGCGGCGAGGAGCGCGAGCTCGATATCGAGGCGCTGATCCTGGCCTTGGGGTTCAAGGCCAATCTCGGGCCGATCCGCGAGTGGGGCGTTGAAACCATCGGACGGCGCTACCTCAAGGTCGACAGCCACATGGAAACCAACCTGCCGGGCGTGTTTGCGGCCGGCGACGTGGCGCTGCAGGAAGATCAGGATCCACTGAATCTAATCGTGGTGGGATTCGGCCAAGTCACGGTGGCGGTCAACTATGCCTATGCCCAGGTCAAGCCTGGGGGCAAAGTATTCCCCGGCCACTCCTCCGAGAAAGCGGCTCGCGCTGAGAGGTCGAAGTAGCGCGGCATGCTGGGACGGACCCTAGACTCGACGGATGCGCGGCCGGCCGATAGACGAATCACTGGGCTTGGGCTGCGGAAGAAGTACGGTCCACATTTTCCCGTGATATGCAGGAACTGATATCGACTCCAATCGGGTTCAAATCGCGGATTCGTGATTCAAGTTTGACCGTATGGGCGCTATCGTGGTATCATGCTGCAGTTCGTAGGCCGCTGAGGCGGCCCGGACTCTATAACCTGGAGGAGAAAGAGATCAGCGCATCAGATTACAGGATCAATGAAGGCATAAGAGCCCGCGAAGTTCGCCTGATAGGCCCTGACGGCACGAATAAGGGCGTGGTGGCGACTAGCGAGGCGCTGAAATTGGCCGAAGAAGCCAAGCTCGACCTCGTTGAAGTAGCACCTAACGCGGATCCACCGGTCTGCCGGGTGCTGGACTATGGTAAGTTCCTTTACGAGAAGGCGAAGAAGGACCGCGAGGCGCGCAAGGCGCAGGTCAAGGTCGAGATCAAGGAAATTCGGCTGCGGCCAAAGACCTCTCCGCACCATCGCTTCTTCAAGATGCGCAATGCGCGGCGATGGCTCGAGCAGGGAATAAAGGTACTCGTGCGAATCCGTTTCAGGGGGCGGGAGATCACCTACCCGGAGATCGCACTCGGGGATTTGAAGGACATTGCAGAGGAACTGTCGGACGTCGGCTCGATCGAACAGGCGCCCAACATGGAAGGCCGAACGATGTTCATGACGCTGGTGCCTCTGACGAAGAAGAGCTGAGATCGGCAGCACTACCGCAAGAAAACTCTTCCCGCGGACTGCCTGATGTCCGCGGGATTGTCTGGAAGGAGCACGGCTGTGGCGCGCAAAGCTAAGAAAAAGAAGGGCAAGTACAAGCTCAAGACACACAAGGCGACCGCCAAGCGTTTTCGAGTAACCGGAGGCGGGAAGCTGGTGCGTACCAAGGGTGGCAAGAGCCATCTCAGGCGTAAGAAGAGTAAGCGCGCCAAGCGCCTGTACACGCGGATGCTGGAAGTGAAGGGCTCGGGCGTCCGCAAGCGCGTTCGCCGGCTGGCGCCGTACTTGGGCAAGCATAAGGCCAATCCCAACGCTCGAAGCGGTGGGAGTTAGTAGTCGATCCGGTTGAATTGGTGTGGCCGTTGGGTGCACGGAACGGATGCGAAGTCGGCATCGGCGCCCTGGGGTTCGCAGGAGCGTGAACAGTGACACGAGTTAAGGGTGGGCCATCAGCCCGCCGCCGACACAAGAAGATCCTGAAGCTCACCAAGGGCATGTATGGCACACGCCATCGGCTTTACCGCCGCGCCCACGAAGCCATGCTCAAGAGCTTGTGGTATTCCTATCGAGATCGCCGCACGCGCAAGCGGGTATTGCGCCGTCTGTGGATCGCGCGCATCAACGCTGCCGCGCGACAAAACGGAATGACGTACAGTAGGTTGATCCACGGCATGAAGCTTGCGGATATCCGCATCAATCGCAAGATGCTGGCCGATCTGGCAGTGCGCGACCCCAAAGTATTCAAGGCCGTCGTCAAGGCGGCAACCGCCTAGTAAGTGAGGAGTTTCGCTTCAAAGAGGAGCGCGTTGGCGCTCCTTTTTGATTCTGCTGTGGTTATGTATGGAGATCGAGAAGGCCACTCAGCGAGCATGCTACGAGTGGCCCCGGCATGTGCTGCGGTGATACAATCGCGAACATACCGCATCGCAAAGGGATTTCGCCTTGTCGAAGCTGGTAGCTGAGCAAACACTGGAAACAGACCAGGTATTGTGCCTGATCCATGGAGATCTGACCGAGGCGCGCGTGGACGCCATCGTAAATGCTGCCAACGCGCAACTGGTGCACGGCGGCGGCGTTGCGGGATCCATCGTGCGTAAGGGCGGCGAGGAGATCCAGACTGAAAGCGACGCCTGGGTGCGGGAGCACGGGCCTGTGGCACATAACAGGCCGGCGATAACCGGAGCGGGAAGCCTGCCATGTCGCTACGTGATCCACGCCGTGGGTCCGGTGTGGGGCGAGGGAGATGAGGATGCCAAGCTGCGAGCGGCGGTCATCGGCGCGCACGCGGTGGCGAATGAGCGCGGGCTTGCCAGCCTGGCCCTACCAGCGATCTCGACAGGAATCTTCGGCTTCCCCAAGGAGCGTGGCGCGCGCGTGATCCTTGATGGCATCGTGGATTTCTTTCAGCAGCATCCTGAGAGTTCGCTCCGAGAGGTGTGCGTGACCCTGATCGACGAGCCCAGTGTGAAGGTTTTCGCTGATGAGTTCGCCCGTCGCTGGCCGGAGAGCACTAGATGATCACTTCGACGCGCAATCCGCGCATCAAGTGGGTGCGTTCCCTGCAGTCGCGGCGGAGAGCGCGGCGCGAAGGAGCGTTCGTGATCGAGGGGGTACGGTTGGCAGGCGAGGCGGTGGCGGCGGGGGCGCCCGTGAGCCTGGTACTGCACATACAGAAGATCGGCGAGCAAGAGGGCGAGCTTATCGACGCGCTGACCGAATTGGGAGCGGAGGTGCAAGAGGTCGCGGAGCATGTGATGAAAGCATGCTCGAGCGTGGAAAGCCCGCCGGGGCTTCTGGCTGTGCTGCCGCTGCTTGACAAAGATCCGCCGGATGAACTAAGCCTGGTATTGGTCGTCGATCGAGTGTCGGATCCCGGAAACTTGGGAACGCTGCTACGCAGCGCCGATGCGGCCGGAGTTGAGGCGGTCTTTTTGACCGAAGACACGGTTGACGCGTACAATCCAAAGGTGGTGCGCGGCGCCATGGGAGCACACTTCAGATTGCCGGTGGTGTCCATAATGGTTGCAAACCTGCCGGAGCGGCTCGCGGGATTAGAAGTCTGGCTGGCCGAGGCCGGTGCGGGAGTGGCCTACGATCAGATTGATTGGCGCCGGCCGGCGGCGGTTGTCATAGGCGGCGAGGCACATGGGCCGCGCCCAGAGATGCGTGACTTGGCATCGGGGAGCGTTCACATACCCATGCGCGAGGGTACGGAATCGTTGAACACCGCGGTGGCAGCAGGAATTGTGCTTTTTGAAATAGCCCGTCAACGAGGAGCAGCATGAACATACGAGCAGTGACCGGTTTCTTCGACCCCGGATGGCCCTTGAAGCCTGATAGCGTGGCCGATATCTCGGCTTGCATGAGGGAGGCGCGCGAGGCGCTTGAAGCGATTGGCTATGAAGTGCAAAGCCTTCGCCTGGCAACACCTCCGCCGTCAGAGATGGACAACAAGGTGCCGCCTTCCGACACGCCGGAATTCGCGCGGCTGCTCGAAGCTGAATGCTTCGTGCAGGAGGTGGACTACGCTGCTCTGGGTCCGGCGCTTCCAGGCGATTTGGAAGGCTACTCCGTCATTCCCGACGTCTTGGGCGCTACGGGCAATGTGTTCGCCTCGGGCCTATTCGCTGATATGGACGGCGGCCTATCGCTGCCGGCAGCCAGGGCATGCGCCAAGACGATTCATGCTACAGCCGTGCTCAGACCAGATGGATTTGCCAACCTGCGATTCGCGGCGCTGGCCAATGTCTATCCTGGTTCGCCCTTCTTCCCTGCGGCGTATCACAGCGGGGAAGGACCGGCGCTGGCGCTTGCAGCGGAGGGAGCCGAATTGGCTGTCGAGGCGATACAAGGCGCAAACTCGCTTTCGGGGGCGCGCCGGAAGCTGGTGAGCCGCATCGAGTCGCACGGCGCGACGCTGACGAGAGTGGTCCAGCCCATCGCCGCCGAACACGAAGTGCGCTACTTGGGCATCGACTTCTCGTTGGCGCCCTTTCCCGAGGAGAAGCGCTCGCTGGGAACCGCACTGGAAGCCTTCGGCGTACCCGCCATCGGCCTGGCCGGCACGGCGGCCGCAGCAGCGGTTTTGGCCGAATGTCTCGACCAGGCTCAATTCCGACGCACGGGCTTCTGCGGGCTGTTCTTTCCGGTGTTCGAAGACGTGACGCTCGCTACACGTGCGGCGGAAGGAACGCTTAGCGTGAACGATCTCTTGCTCTACGCCTCGGTTTGCGGCACGGGTCTGGACACGGTTCCGCTTCCAGGGGATGTGACCGAGGATGAGATCATGGCGCTGCTGATCGATCTCGGCGCGCTCGCTCTGCGTCAGGACAAACCGCTCACCGCCCGGCTGATGCCCATTCCCGGCAAGGCGGCCGGCGATGAGGTGCACTTCGACTTCCCCTACTTCGCCGACACGCGCGTGATGGCGTTTGAAGCCAAGCCGCTTGATGGACTGCTTGCAGGATCGAGCGTGCTCCAGATAGGGCCCCACCGCGGATGAACCGAAAGGTGGGGCAAACCGCTTATCCAATCTCGCCGCCCAGAAGGCGGCTTCCTTCGTGCTCATGGACCGATTGAAGGACCTGAACGAACAACAACGCCAAGCCGTCTCCGCCCCCCTGGGTCCTGTACTTGTACTGGCAGGCCCGGGCTCGGGCAAGACGCGCGTGCTCACCCATCGCATCGCCTACTTGATCGACCATTATGGTGTGCGGCCGGGCGAGATCATGGCCATGACCTTCACCAACAAGGCTGCCCGCGAGATGCGCAGCCGGGTGGATGCGCTGCTCGAGGACTCTCCGGGTTCAGCGCTTGGCGTGAGTCTGGGAACCTTCCACGCGCTCTCGGCAAGGATTCTGAGGCGCGAGGCCGATCGCCTGCCTTTCACACGCTCGTTTGTGATCTTCGACGAAGCCGATCAGCAGGCGCTCATGCGGCAGGTGATCAAAGAGCTGAATCTCGATGCCAAGCAAGCCACGCCGGGCAGGATCCTGGCAACGATCTCTGGCGCAAAGAACGAACTGATCGATCAAGATATGTTCGAGGCCGGCTCGTACTACGGAGAGATCGTTCGGCGCGGATATCAGCGCTACCAGGAATTATTGCTGCAGAGCAATGCCCTGGATTTCGACGACATTCTGTTCTGGGTGGTGAAGCTGCTGCGAGATGATCAGGATCTTCAGGCTGGGTATCGAAAACGCTATCCGCACGTATTGGTTGATGAATTCCAGGACACCAACACAGCTCAATACGTCCTGCTTCGCCTCCTGAGCAGAGATGATTCCGACCTGTTCGTTGTGGGGGATGCGGACCAGGCGATCTACCGCTGGAGGGGTGCGGACTACCGCAACGTTTTGCGCCTACAGGAGGATTATCCGCAGGTTCGTGTGATCCTTCTCGAACAAAATTATCGCTCGACTCAAACCATCCTGGACGCGGCGATGGCGGTGATCGATCGCTTGCCGGCGCGACGCAAGAAGCGCTTGTTCACCGAGCGCGGTCGTGGTGTTCCGATCATCGTGCACGAGGCCTTCAACGAGGCAGATGAAGCGTTGTTCGTGGTGGACAAGATCGCCGAGCTCACCTTCACGAACGAAGCCGAGCCGGGCGATTGTGCGGTGATGTACCGCACGAATGCTCAATCCCGAGCCCT
>DAOVIK010000147.1 GCA_030673735.1 Anaerolineae bacterium | reverse complement strand
CTGATTGCTGCTTCAGGACAGATCACGGTGCAAATTGCGCAACCGGTGCACTCTTCATCTGGATCAATGATTTCGACTGGACGATAACCCTTGATATTGAAACGGTCCTGCGCCATGAAAAGCAGGTCCTTGGGGCAATCCATAGTACAAAGCGCGCAACCTTTGCACAGCGCTTCATCTACCTCGATACGGCCTTTGGCCATAGCTGTCCTCCAGGATTAATCGTACTAGCCCAGCATTAGGGATTGTAGTGTAAAGAGTCCTATCCGTGTGAAACAAACTTCCCTTCGCTGAGATTATCCAAGAAGACGTCCATATTCGAAGCAATTGCCTCCGATGCATTGAAAAAAGAAGCCGCCAGATGGTTCGTGGCGGTCATTGATCCTCTTGGCCGGCGTGGCCCCTATCGGCTGCCGAATGCCTTCCCATGGGCAGCTAATTCGTATTGAAGTAATTGTAGACCGCTTCCGAGATGTCGGAGAAAAGCCTGGATGTTGGCTGCCAGATCATCTCCCGGGTGTTCCAAAAGAAGAGCGAAAACACATAATCTCCGCCAGGGGTGAAGACGATCCCCGCATCACCGAGGGTTTCCATCGGGGAACTGGTCCAACCATGTTTGTGCGCCACGCGCGTTCCCTCGGGCACGCCGGCCTCGATCAGAATGCCGATGTTGTTCTCGGAGAGAAAAGCGAGCATCCTACGACACTCTTCTGGCGTGATCTGCTCAGGATAGACGGCTATCAAGGTCCCTTCACCCTGGGAGCATGCATAGATGTCGCCCAAGAGTATGCCGATCTCGGATGCCGTGGTCTGATTGTATCTATCGGGCTGTGTGTTGATATCTGGACGCTGATTCCCCGGCGTTTGATAGATCTGCAGTAGTGGCGCCCCGAGATAGAAGTAGCCGGCAAGGAACGTGCTTTCGAGCCCCACCGCCTGAAGCGTTTCGGTCACCATCAAGGGTCCAAGCTCCTCGTCCAATTGCTCCATCAACCAGTCCGCCGGACCATTTTCCGATTCGGTGATCATCGCCCACATCCACGTCTCGGCTTCTTCTTCCAAAGGTTCGTCGAAGTGCTGATAGAAGCTGGTCATGATGCCGATCTTGATGATCGAAGCGGCCGTGAAGGCGAGATCGGGAACGGACGAGAAATCCGCGTTCCGGAAGTATGAGAAATGCATCTCGTTGCCGGTGCGAAGGTCCAGGACATAAATCACGGCCAGGCCATCGAACCCAGCTACGTCGATATTCTGCTTGACCAGCGTTTCAAGCACAGCCATGCTTGGCGGAGGAGGTTGGCTGGAGACTACCGGAAGCACGACCCGCCGATTGGCGGGGCTGGTGAGTATCTCTCCCACCAGCTCGATCGCTCGAACCAGACTCAGCACGGTTCCCGACTCGCCGGGGCGGAATGAAGGCGTGCCCGGGATTGGCCTCGAAGGCAAGGGGGGCTCGTCATAGCGCGCGGCGATGTCCAGCAGAGCAGCTTCCAATTGTGACCTTGAGAACTCTGCTCTCAGCGGAATGCTCTCCACAGTGGCCGGGCGCCTCCAGACATAATCCCAGAAGCCACCCCAGAAATCGGTGCCCGTGCGCATTAGCTCTGCGGCGGCAAGCATGACTTCTGTGTCCAGTGTGAAACCCACGCTGGCGGGCGATAGCAGGATGATCTGATCACCATAATGCAGCTCAACGGGCGTGCTGTAGGTTTGAAGCAAACGCTCCACCGCCTCGGTCTGATCCAACCCGCCCACCGACACGCCGGCTATCGTCAAGCCGACAGGCATGCGCGAACGCTGGCTGCTGTATGCCACCATCTGAAAAAATAGCAGCGCTACGGCTGCCAATATCAGCCCGATCGAAACCAGGCGCAGAATATCAGGACCACCTCTTCGCATAAAAACTCCAACGCAGGAGTATAGCACACGCGAGTTTCGGTTCGGAAGGGAATCAGTGAGGCCTGGCAGGTTGGCGCACCAGTCTGCCAGGCCTCAAGCTTTGCATGCCCTTGTGCTTTTGGCGCCTATTTCAACGCTTCGCGCTGCGCCTCCAGTTTGCTGATCACCTGCCGCAGTTCTTCCAATCTGGCGCGTTCCTTCTGGACCACGTCCCCGGGCGCACGCTCAGCAAACGCCCCTGCCAGCAGCTTCTCCAGACGCTCTGCTTGCTGCGTTGCCCGCTCCAGCTCGGTCGATATGCGCGCTCGCTCCTCGTCCGCCGTGAACAATCCTTCCAGCGGAAGGTAGGCTTCAACTGATCCTACCACGAGCGGCACCGCGTTATCCGGAGCCTCCAGCGCCTCGCCGATCTGCAAGCTATCTGCGTCCAATCTCGCCAGTATCTCCAGCAAACGCCGTTGACCGTCCAGCGCAGCCGCATGAGGGCCGGCGGAGATCACAGCCGCGATGCGCCGCTTGGGTTCGACGCCCTTTTCTGAACGCACGTTGCGAATCGCATGCACCAGATCCTTGGCCAGCGTGAATGCTTTCACCTTCTCCGCATCCACTTCTTCCTCACCGGCCTGGGGCCACCGGGCCACGATCAACGCCTTCTCCCAACCCCCGTCCGGGGCAAACTCTGCCGGATGGGCCTCACAAGCCGCCTTGAGGCGTCCCCACAGCTCCTCGGTGACGAAGGGCGTGAAGGGATGCAGCAAGCGCAGGCACGTGTCGAGCACTCGGATCATGATCTTGACCGTCAGCCAGGCGCGGTCGCCTCCCTGCTCTATCTGCAGCTTGGACGCCTCCAGGTACCAGTCAGCGAACTCGCTCCAGAAGAACTCATACACCTGTCTCCCCGCTTCCGCATACTGATGCGCTTCGAAGAGACGGTCGGCCTCGCGTACCAGGTTCGCCAGCCCGGCCTGGATCCAGGCATCCGCCGGCGTCGGCTCGGGCTCTGCGGTGGGCGCCTCTGGCGCGCTTTCCATGGACAGCAGCACCAGACGCCCGGCGTTCCAGATCTTGTTGGCGAAGTTGCGATTGGCCTCGATCCGTTGCACGTCGACATTGATATCATTTCCCGGCGTGGAGCCGGTGAGCAGCGTGAAGCGTAATGCGTCGGTTCCGTACTTGTCCATGACATCCAGCGGATCGGTCACGTTCCCCAGCGATTTACTCACCTTGCGCCCGCGCTCGTCACGGATCATGCCATGCAAGTACACGGTTTCGAACGGAACCTGGCCGGTGAACTCCAATCCCATCATGATCATGCGCGCCACCCAGAAGAACAGGATGTCGTAGCCGGTTTCCATCATCGTGGTGGGATAGAAGTAGGCCAGGTCCGCGGTTTCATCCGGCCAGCCCAGCGTGGAGAAGGGCCACAGGCCAGACGAGAACCACGTATCCAGCACGTCCGGATCGCGCTCGATCTTCCCCGATCCGCAATGCGAACAAGCTTCAGGATCCTCGCGGCCCACGCTGATCTCCCCACAATCGGAGCAGTGCCATGCCGGTATGCGATGCCCCCACCAAAGCTGGCGAGAGATGCACCAATCGCGGATGTTCTCCAGCCAGTTGTAGTACACCTTGGTGAAGCGCTCGGGCACGATGCGTATCTTGCCCTGGCGCACGGCCTCCAACGCCGGTTCGGCCAGTTTCTTCATGCGCACGAACCACTGCGTGGATATCATCGGCTCGACCACCTCACCCCCGCGCTGGGTACGGGGCACCTGCATCAAGTACGGCTCGACCTTGATCGTCATCCCCGCGGCCTGCATGTCGCCCCAGAGCTTCTCTCGGCACTCGTAGCGATCGAGCCCCGCGTACGGTCCGGCGTTCTCGTTCATCGTGGCGTCCACGTTGAGCACGTTTACGATCTCCAGGTCGTGACGCTGCCCGACCTCGTAGTCGGCGGGATCGTGCCCCGGCGTGACCTTCACGGCCCCGGTCCCGAACTCCCGGTCCACATACTCATCGGCGATCACCGGAATCGGGCGCTCCAGCATCGGCACCAGGCACGTCTTTCCCACCAGATGTTTGAAGCGTTTATCCTCCGGGTGCACCGCCACCGCCGTGTCTCCCAGGATGCTCTCGGGGCGCGTGGTGGCAACCGGAATCGCCTCTTCGCTGTCCGCGATGGGATAGTTGAAGTAGTACAGCTTGCCCTCCTCCTCGCTGTATTCCACCTCCAGATCGCTGACAGCCGTGCGCAAACCCGGCGACCAGTTGATCAGGTAGGAACCGCGGTAGATGAGCCCCTTCTCGTACAGGCGGGTAAAGGCCTCGCGCACGGCGCGCGACAATCCATCATCCAGTGTGAAGCGCTCGCGTGTCCAATCGCAGGAGGCTCCCAAGCGGCGCAACTGGTCGGTTATGATGCCGCCATACTTGCGCTTCCATTCCCAGGTCCGTTTTACAAACGCCTCACGTCCGATGTCTTCCCGCCTCACCCCCTCAACCTCAAGTTCCTTCTCGATCTGCAGCTGCGTGGCGATGCCGGCATGATCCGACCCCGGAAGCCAAAGCGTGACTTCCCCGCGCATGCGTTGATGGCGAATCATCAGATCTTCCATGGCCACGAACATGGCATGCCCCAGGTGCAGCTCTCCGGTGATGTTTGGCGGAGGCATGGAAATGACGTATGGCTTGCGCTTCTCGTCGACTACCGGGACGAAGAAGCCCTGCTTCTCCCACCAATCATAGAGCCGCTGCTCGACGGCCTTGAAGTCGTAGCTCTTGGATAGTTTGTAGGTACTCATGTCGGCATTCTCCTTCCGACCCGGGCCATCGGGTCTACCAAAACGCACGCCGAGGCAAGCCGTTCTCGCCGGAGACATTGCTGCAATCAAAAAGCCCTTCGTCCTCGAGGACGAAGGGCCTGGCCTCCGCGGTACCACCTCGCTTCGCAGCATGTTTCCATGCCTGCGCGCTCACCACCCCGACCATCATCAGGGCTTCGCTGTATCGGGCTCACCCGCGCCGTTCTACTCCCCCGCCTGGCGGGGTTTCTTCGGCGGACCTCCTGGACGACGTTCGGCGGCTGCTACAGTGGGGGCTCTCAGCCTGGGCCCTCCTTCTCTGACTGCGCCCGGCCGCCTACTCCTCCCAGATCATCACTATGGAATTGTTGCGGCGATTATAGCAATTTGAACGGTGTAAGTCAATCAGTATCGTAGAGGGATGTTGATTGAATGTCACGATTCAGGTTAATCTCTTGGAGCGGACGTGGCCGGTGGAGTATCGCCGTCCCGTCGTTCATCCCGCATGTTCCCTGGACTGACCACCAGGACAGGCTTAGCGGGAAGGTGCTTTCGCCGGCCAACCCTTGCCCACCTGTCCTGGTTTTCT
>DAOVIK010000129.1 GCA_030673735.1 Anaerolineae bacterium | reverse complement strand
TCTCTGTGGTGCTTCCGATGGTCCTGGGCGTGTACCGGATCGGGTGCATCTTGGCGGGCTGCTGCCATGGCTTGGAAACGGATGGGCTTCTTGGGCTCTATCTTCCGGGCAGAGGCGGCGTCTGGTCAAACCGTTATCCCACCCAGATCATGCTGCTGCTGTTCAACTTCGCACTGTTTGGCTGGCTATGGTCGCGCCGCAAGCGAAGGGTGTTTGACGGCGAGCAGATGATGCTCTATCTCTTCGTCTACTCGCTTGGGCGGTTTATCATCGATGCGCTACGAGATCTGCCGCGCGTCCTCGGACCCTTCAGCCTGCATCAACTGACATCTCTCGCGATCTTGCTGATCGTCAGCTACAGCGCCTTCGAGTTGTGGCGTGAGAGGCGGGCTGCGTAGATTCATAGCGACCGCCAGTGGTCCTACTTTTTCTGCACATTGCTCCCACGATTTCCACAAATGTCATCTACGTGGATTCCACATGGGTGCGCTCGCTGACGTCTCTTGCGCTCGTCTGCGTCCACGTCCAGATGGTTGGTGCTCCGTCGATTCGGGAAGGGCCTATCGTAGCCCGAACCGCTGCTTTCAGCGTCCAACCCTCCCTGCACTCAGGGACGGAACATAGGGCCTGATGGTTTGGCCATCGCCGGCAGAGATCAGTTCTGGACGGCGGAAATCCCGCGCGGCAAGAGGTAAACATGGTGATCGGGCATGCTGATCAAGGGAAGTTCACTGGAAGCGCACTCCGCGTTACACCTTTTGTGAGATTACATGACTCCCATTGAAAGTATGGATTGGGTGGCCTATGATGGATACGGCGGGGGGAAACTTATCTGGAGGTGGAATATGGGGAAGCGTAGACTGTTATTGTTGTGCGCGCTGACGATTCCAGCACTGCTCCTGACCGCGACAGCGGCCTTTGCACAGGAGGAGGATCCGGAGCGAGTGAATCCGGTCGAACAATTCCTGTCAGGCCTGACGGGCATAGCGCCCGGCGATATCGCGGCGCAAAGGGAGTCCGGACATAGTCTGGGGAACGTGGCGCGTGCCTATCTGTTTGCCGAGCTTGCAGGAGGCAGCCCGTCCGATGCCCTTGGACAGAGCCAAGGCAAGGGCTGGGGAGTGATGTTCAGGGCTGCGGGCCTTGAACCCGGCGGAGGGGGACGTGGGCTGGGGTGGATGATAGGTGGAAGCCACGAAAAGCCCGACAAACCCGACAAACCCGACAAACCCGACAGACCCGACAGACCCGACAAACCTGATAATGGGCATGGCCGCCCGGATCATGAGGGAGGCCGCCCTCCTTGGGCAGGTGGCGAGGAAGACGATCCAGCGGACTAGGCACGGTTGAAACGTCTACGTCTAAAATCTCGAGCCAGTTGCGTCTATTGAATTGAGATAGACTCAAGCGCCGCGATGAGCGGCGCTTCCGCGTCCGCCCATGCTGGTGCGGCTGCCAGCGCGTAGAAGGCGACGAACGATGCGTCGGTCCAGGTGAGCCACACCTGGATACGCAGCTCCGGAGGCATGTCGTCCATGAAGGATGCTGTGCCATCCATCACCACGGCCGGCAAGCCTGCGAACGTATCCGCCCAAGCATCCAGTAATTCAACACCCTCCACCACCGTGTAATCGATCAAGCCTGCCTGATCGAGCGGCAGTAGCATGGCGTCCAGGTCATCCGCAGTCAGATTGGGTATGTCGCTCAAGAATGCATCGCTCATCGTCTCGGGATCGCTGCCTTCCGGTAGCGGGGTGATGATCAGGGCGCCGGCGGCATAGTCGAGCGGCAGTGCCAGATCCGGATCATCGAATGCGGCCAGTATCTCCGGATCTTGCTGCACGAAGATCAGCGCTTGAAGACGCTCAAGCTCGACATGCGCTGAGTACCAATATTCCGGGATGAATAGGCTGACGCTGTCGATTGTCGTAGCTTGGCGGGATGGCTCTGTTTCGGTCGGTTGCGGATCCGCTTCCGTTGCTGTCGGGACTGGAACCTCGGTGTCGCCGCCAGGCGGAGAAACGCATGATGTCAACACAGTGCATAAGATGATGAAGGCGATGAAGCCCAGAGCAGGTCGCGATCGTGTTCGCATGGCATTTCCCTCCCCAGTTCGGCTGCAAGGTCTGAGATCATGATCATTATACGGGCTGTGAGAAAGCGGGTTCTGTACCGCCTTGGTACTGCTGAAATCTTCCTTGGAAGTGGGAACGCATGGAGAGAGGCAAATGTGGTGATCGTGAATACTGATCAAAGGAGGTTTACCTGGAAGGGGACCGCGCGTTACACTTCTTTTAAGGTTACATGATTCCCATTGAGACGATGGATAAGGTATTCTATGATTCATTGGGCGGGGGAATAGCTTTCAGGGGGGGAAGATCATGGGGACCCGCAGTTTGATTCCAAAGTGCATTCTGACGATTATGACGCTGCTCCTAACTACGGCAATGGCGTCTGGGCTCGTGATTCCAATACCGTATGCCGCGGCGGCAAATGATGAACTTGATGTCACGGTCACGACGAGCAAGGCCTGTGACGAAGTGGAGTTCTCCATCGCCGTCGAGGGGGGAACAGCGCCTTTCACAGTGTTCCTTGAATTCGGGGATGAGGAATCCCACACGGCATCCGATGTAGCCGAGACTTCCATCACCGTATACCACCTCTATCCATCGCAAGGTGAATGGGAATGGAATCTCACAATCCAGGATGGAGTCGGATTGGTCGGCGCAGCGGAGGGCGAGATTGAGCTCGAGGGGCCGAGCGTCCGCCTCTCCAGCGATCCAGCTCGTCCCTTGCTGACTCTCGAATCTGGCCAGGCAAGCATTGATTTCACCACGGAAGTAAGAGATGGCACGCCTCCATACACATATGGCTGGGACCTTGATGGCGATGACGTTCCAGATCCGGGAATCGAGAGCGAGGCAGTCAGCCACATATACAACATGGGGGGTAAATTCAACCCCAAAGTGACGGTTACCGATAGTTGCGGTTTTTCCTCGTCGGATAGGCTGGCGGTTGTGGTCATAGATCCGGAGGATGTGTCCGATGATGATTGCCATCCAACGGCTCTTTGGATCGCCCAGGCCGTCAGCGCTCTGTATCCCGGGCAGGCGCAGCAGATCTACACATGCAGCGACATCTTCGCAATCTTTGACGGCACCGCTACTGGCGAACGGACCGGTTTTGGTCGTCTGCGGCATGCATTTCTCCTCTCGATGACCATCGATGACCTCAGTTGGGAAGAAATCCGAGATTGGCAGCTTCAATTCAGCGGATGGGGCGCGCTTGTGCAGCTCAATCGCATTGGCGACCTGCTGGATTCACATGGAGTCCGGGAGTTGATGGACCTTGTCATCAGCGGAGAGCACACACTGAGAGAGGTGCGCGCCGCCGTTCGATCCGTCCTTCGCTATGAGGCCGATTTTGAAGACGCGCTGCAAAGACTTGGCGAAGGAATGAGCCCAGGCGAATTGGGACAATTCTACAACCTGGCTTCCGAGCTGGGCGTGGAACCCGCGGCATTGGATTCCTACCTCGCGCAAGGGATGACGCTCCCAGAACTGCGCCATGCAGCAAGCCTGGCTGAGCGCCTTGGGGCGGATTGGGGCGAGATTCTCGATGCCAAAGCCGCCTCTGACAGCTGGGGATCGATTGGACAGGCCTATCGCCTGGCCAATGATGAGTACTCGGCTGCCGATATCCTGGCCATGGGCGTGCAGGAGTTCCGCACCATGCTACGGGATAATAAGCGCCTAGATCGCGAAGAGGAGCGCAGCGCCGCGAATGCTGAGCGAGATACGCGCGTCGCGGAGCGTCTGGCAGCGCAGTTCGGTGCCGACCCAGATTCTGTCCTCGGTCTCTACGATGGCGAATGTGAAGGCACATGGGGGTGTGTGCGGAGGATGTTGCGGGAAGGGTACACAGCGGAAGGATCAGGAGATCATGATGCACGGACCGCAGCGAGGATTGCCTCCAAGTACGGTTTCACCGAGGGTGAAGTATGGAACGTCTTCCTTACTTCATGCGAGGAGCGGTGGAATTGTGTGCAGAAGTACTTCCGCGACTTGGCGCCATAAGGCACCTTGGGCGGAGATCATTGGCAGATAGCCGGGCCGAATTTACCACAAAGTGAATGTACGAAAGGCTGTCCAAATCAGAGTGAAGTGGACAGCCTTTTTGGTTGCCGGCGCTAACTAGGCGCCATCACGCCACTTAGCACCTATTGGTCCTTCGTGATGGTGAAGCTGCTTCCCCGATGTGGGGCATACAGGATCGTGGATTCGACGTCCAGCGGCGGCAGCATTTCCGCGAATTGCTGCGCCCTGGCTTTATTTCCCTCGCGCCAGCAGGAATCCGTTGAGTGGGCTGGTCGATGAGGTTGGTGTTTGGCATCAGCAAAGAGGGCGGGATGCAGAAACTGGCTGGATCATGCCTCATCGGAGAATGCAAAGTACTCGCTCTCGGGCAGCGCGATGCGGGGATTATCCATGGCGTAGCGGATCCTGAACGTCGATCCGGGAGGGTGATCTTCGTAGACCTGCTCGTTTACTTGACCCTCGAGCGTGACCGCTTGGGATCCAATGCCCGTTTGAGAGGCGGTGAATTCGAAGATCAGGTGATATTCGTATTGGGGTTTGATCTTCTGGGCCACCGCAATGCCGATCTCCAGCAACAAGGATCCGCTGCTTCCGGTCTTCATCTTCTCCTTCTTGCGGTCAATCACGTGCGCGTTCGCAGTGCGCAGGGATTCCTTGAACGCCGCTCGCCTGCGAGTCATCTGGCGATACCACAGGATGGGTCCCACGGTGAGTGGGAGTCAGGGGAGGAAGCAAATCATGGCCATGGACGGATCGTCGATGAGGGCGATGATGCCGGCAATCAGGAATGGCGCTCCGACAATGCCGAGGGCAATTGCGATGAGTCGGATCATGCGGATCTGCCGCATGGGTGGCGGACGGATCATCTCTTCCGCGGTCATATCGCTCCCCTGCTATCAAGCGAATTCAATGACTAGAATGGCACGGAACGCAAGCTCCTGGCGTGGGCATCTGAACGAAATCTTAATATCATCTGAACCGAAATTCGATGCGCAGGGCATATCCTGTGGTCAAGTTCTTATAGCATCCACGCGAAGGAGCAATCCTATGCATATCAAGCTTGCCTCTAGTCTGATGATCCTTGCGATGCTCATCGCGGGCTGCAGCGTGGTTGGCGTTGAAACGCAGACGGCAACACAGATATCCCAGCCCAGCGCTACAAGCATGCATGCCACAGCCACACAGGAGCCGGTTCAGGATCAAGAATCGCTTTCGAGCGAACTCAGCTACGTGATCGTCGACTCCGGCCAGGTCTATTGCTACGACCATGGTGGGAGCATCGCATGCCCTGAGGAAGGTGCGGGCTTTTCGGGCCAGGATGCACAGTATGCCGGAAACCTGCCGCGCTACGTGGACAACGGCGACGGCACGATCACCGACCTGAACACAGGGCTGATGTGGCAGCAGGATCCGGGAAGCAAGATGAACTACGACGAGGCCGCTGCTGGTGCGGACTCGTTCAGCCTCGCCGGATATGACGACTGGCGTTTGCCGAACATCAAGGAGTTGTACTCGCTGATCCTCTTCAGCGGTGAAGATGTCGACCCGCGAAGCACAAACACTTCGGACCTGAATCCCTTTATCGACACCAAACACTTCGGGTTCGTGTACGGCGAC
>DAOVIK010000290.1 GCA_030673735.1 Anaerolineae bacterium | reverse complement strand
TGCTGGATGTAATGATGCCAGAGCCTGATTATACTCAGCCTGCCATCACTGGCGTGCCATCTACGGATCCGCAACTGGACCTTCGACGACCTCCTCCGAGAGCTGTTCGAGGAACTTCAGGAAGAAGGAAAAACGCTGGTTCGCCATGCGCTTCGCAGTCTGTGACCAGATGTAGTCCTTGAAGTAAGTCGCTCTCTGCATGGCGTTGCTGTTGGACAGCAGTTCGTGGCACTCAAAGCCAAGCCGCGCTTGCTTCCCCAGGATCAGAAGCGCGCCCGACACTGCCGCAGCTCCCAGTTTGTCGAGAATGTCGGCCTCGATCAGGATCTTGCCCTCCGGCGAGAACTGCTGCCCCATCTCATTCGGAGTAAGCGTATCGAAGTCTGTGCCGTGCTCGTCAATGGCACGCGTGGCCCGGGCGATGAAATCCGGGTCGTATTGATTCTGGGAAAGAAATCCTTTGGCGGTTTCGGCGCCTGTTCGGCCATGCATCGAGTGATCGCATTCGAATATTGAAACGTCGTGCAGGATGGCAGCGACCCGCGCGGCGTCCGCCACATCTTGGGGAATCTTATCCCCAGCGACGATCTTCTCCGTGTTCTGAAGGACGTTCAACGTGTGGTACCAGCGATGTTCGGCGGCGCGGGGGAAATCCCTCACCCATTGCTGCTCGCTGACCACGAACGTCTTCTGCAGATGCTGCTGCGTGAACTCACTTATTTGCTGGATTTGCGCTTCGCTCAACATAATTGTCGCTCCATGTGAAGATGCCTATGTCCACAAGCCCTCTTCGTTGCCGAATTGAAGTGACAGCAAGGATAACTCTCCATGATGATGCATCGTATGCCGCAGCGCGTAGATGTAGTGCGCCAGCTTGCTGTCTCCAAGCTGCTTCTCGGGATCGAATGGTTCGGCCAGATCCTGGTCCTCAAGCGAAGAGAGCTGGCGCACGATGCGTTCCTCGATCTCCTTCAGATATTCCAGCACCGAATCGGGATTCGGGATCTTGTCATCCGCGAGCTGCCACCAGCCTCCCCCGAAGCGGTGCCCCCATTGGTAGGGGACATCCTCGCGGAAATAGTAGTCCAGGCAGTCGACGATGTGGAAGGCGAGCTTCCATGGAACTTGAAGGGAAGCATCGCCGCGCACCCATTGGTCTTGGCTGAATTTGGTCAAGACGTCCGCAACCAGCTTCGTCGCGCCTTTGAAATTGGCAATCAAGGCTTTGTTCAACATGGCAGATTTTACCTTTCGTTCCTATGCACGATACGCTTCAGCCGCTGCCAAAGCGCGCAAATCATCGAAATCTCTTCACCAGGTAGAACGCGACCAGCGGAAGCGAGAAAAAGGCAATCGCCAGGATAACCTCATAGAGAACGCCATTCTCATGCGCCCAGCTCATGATTGGCAGCAGAATGGAAGCAACGATCACCACAAAGAGCGCCGGCCAGAACCATGGAGTTCTACGCGTAAACTCTTCCAGCAAGGACCGGAGACGGTCTAAGACGGGCAGAACACCAATACCGACGATGGCGCCGACAAGATAGATGAGGATCGAGGAATCAACGATGTATTCGATGATCAATCCCGCAATTCCGCCTGAGATAAAAGTCAGCAGGTGCTCCCAAGAACGCAGGATGATGGTTTCGATGGAGAAAGTGGCCATGAGGAGGAATACAAAGAGGGCCAGGAGCATTTCTGGAAGCGATTCGCCGACGCCCTTGCCGACCGTTGCGCCCAAGGAGGCGCCGGCTGCTCCCATAAGTGCCGCGCCGATCAGGGCACGAAGCTGCTTTCGATCCATGATTCCTACTCCAACTGATCCTTGATGCTTGCCCACGAGGTGTATTTTTTTCACGGCCAGTGTCTCGTCTTTGCAGAGAATCTGGATTCCACACAACGGCCTCGAGCTCATCTGCCAGGGATCAGACTACTGGATATCAATTCAGATCGCACCGTTCGTCCCGCAAGTTTTCAGCGGGATCCCTGGTCCGCCTGTCCTGGTGCTTTTCCGGGGCTCCAGCCTGTACTTGCCTGCGCCTGCCTGCTCTGGCAGGTGGCGCTTTTCCAAGTGCGAGTTGTTAGGTGGCTTGGCCAGGGGATGACGAATGAAAGACCGGCAGACTCTTGTGAAGGCATAGCCTTGGTATGTTGTTGATGTTACTGCTTCTAAAGCAGCCTCCCCTCACGCAGATTCAGCACGCATCTTGATGCCATACATGCATTTTCGCATCATAAAGAAGTCGCCAAACTCAAAAACCAGATCGGTCAGGATCTTCCAAGAGTTCTTATGATATGGAACGCGCAAGCGTGTGATTAGACGTGTGGTCTCATCATCGACTCTATGCAATGCCCATAGCCAAGTCCAATGATGTGAAGGATCGACCCATAACATCGTCCGGTATGATACTAGCTCTGAAACGACCATTGCGGAGTGGTTGGTTAGAGGGATCTTGTCACCCACGTCAAGCTTCTGCAATTCAGGAACGATTACTTCTTTGCTGGGAATGTTTTTATTATCAATCCAGTCATAGCTATAAAAGCCGGCACGTTGGTAACCCATCTGGAGGAGCCACGGCCAAATTTCCTCTGGCTGCGCCTTGATCGTAATTGCTCTTGTTGCGTTAAAGTCTGGATCTTTGACGTATTGATCCCCTGACATAGCTTTGTGCACTTCCTCGTCAGTGGCTCCCCATCTCAACTGCCAGGGTCGATAATATCGCACGTAAATGGCTACACCAACACCAAGCAGAGCTATCCCAAATATTAGAATCTGCACATATGTACCTTCAAGCATTCTCTACTGTCTCCATCTGTAATGCATCAGGATTGCGTTAATCCCTCGATCTATTCCTAATTAAGTACTCCGTGCTATATAAGCCACCTAACGGCTGCGAGCTGAGCGACTCCGCAATGCTATCCCATTCATTTTTCGCGCCTCTCGCGGGGTCCGCCTGTCCTGGTGTT